>NZ_JALOAN010000015.1 GCF_023228785.1 Sulfurimonas sp. | reverse complement strand
CTAACAGCATTAGAAATTGGTATGAGATTTATCCTCAACTTAGTATCTTTTTCAGCGAAATTGTGTCAAAATACACTAAGTAATTTAGAGATAGAAGGTGGGTTTACACAGTTTATTTTACACTCTCACTCCTTTTCTTGGTATTGTAATATTGTAGCACATAGATAATTAAATGTAATTCTAAACTATATAAAATTTTCTATCTGTTTTGTTGTGGTTTATCTTTTTCAAATTTTAAATTCATTTAGTTTTTCTCTTAAACTAATACCCCAACTTTGAAGTGTATTTGCGATTTTTCTTACTTCTTCTATTTGTTGAGAGTTCTCATTAAAGATAATTTCAATCTGCTTAGACGACTCCATAACTTCTTTAGTTTCTTCTTTTACTTCTAAAGATTTTTTAGCTATGTTATTTGATAACTTTATATTTTTACCAGAAACCGTGATGAGCTTTTTTATAACTTCATTTGCTGAACTAGATACATTTTCTAGTTCACAAATCTCTTTTGCATTGTTATTCATTTGAATACTTATCTCTTCAATTGAATGTACAACGGCAGTTATAATTATGTTTATTTCACCTAAGCTTGTTTGAGTTTTTTCAGCCAATATTCTTACTTCATCTGCAACTACAGCAAAGCCTCTCCCATGTTCTCCTGCACGGGCTGCTTCAATCGCGGCATTAAGTGCTAGAAGATTTGTTTGATCAGCTATATCATCGATAACACTAAGAACATTTTTTGTTTTATGTGCATCTGCACTAAGCCGATTTAACTCACAAGATAGATAAGTCTCTTTTTCCACACTACTTTGTATCTTTTGTCCAAGAGATATTATATTTATTTGGGTATCTCCTAGATAACTATCAATCTGTTGCATCTCCTCTTTACTTAGTTGTGCACTCTCATTTATATCTTCAAAAATTAGACTCATATTGTTTACATTTTTTGTACTCGCTTCTATTATTTTTCTCTCTTTTTGAGTTTGTGCATTTAAAAAAGAGACAATATCTTGAAGTTTTGAAGAGATTTCATCATGTGTTTTTGATTGCTCTTGAAATCCAAAAATTGCAGTTTTTATTTTATTTTTAAAAAACATAACTGCGTTTAACATAGTTGAAGATTCAGAATTAAAACGAGTATCTATATCTATCTCTTTTGAGAGATCCATAGATTCTAAAGAGCTATTTATTTTGCGACTAAGATCAACTCCCCATTTTTTCTCATCAATGTCATGGATGATTAAAATGACGGCAATTATATACTGAACTGTGGCTCCAACAATACTCTGGGTAAAGAAAAATGCGTTGATAGGTAAAAGAATAAATGCACTAATATGGACAAAGCGCATTCTTAAGAAGAGTGATTTCATAATATTATCCTACTTATTTCTAAATAAGACAATTTTAGTATGATTTTAAAAACGTAAGCTTGACACCTATCAACTCCAAATATATTTTACAAGTTTTGTTTATGAAATACTATATATAACAGCCTTATCTCTTCCAGTATTTTTAGCTTCATATAGTGCTATATCCGCTTTTTTAACGAGACTTTGCGCGTCATCATCATCTGTTAATTGTGCGATTCCTAAGCTTATAGTTTTATAGCCAACTTTGTTAAAATGGTAGCTTGAGACTTCCTCTTTTAACTTTTGAGATAAAACAAAAGCCTCTTCTTGTGTTGTGTGTGGGCAGATTATTAAAAACTCTTCGCCTCCAAATCTTCCAAAAATGTCAGATTTTCTAACAAGATTTGTTATCATTTTAGTAATTTCAAACAATACTAAATCTCCAACCTGATGCCCATGAGTATCATTTACATCTTTAAAATGATCTATATCAACTATAATTAATGATAAGTCATGTTTATGTCTTTTTGCTATTTCTACTTCATAATCTAAAAACTCATCAAGCTTTCTTCTGTTTAAAATGCCTGTTAGCTTATCTATGGAAGATAAGATTTCTAACTCTTTTTTAAGTGTAATATCTTGGCTAACTGATAAAAATGATTCTACTTCTCCTTGCTCGTCCTTAACAGCCACGATGTGTTGCTCTAACCAAAATTCTGTTCCATCTTTCTTTTTGTTTTTAATCTCTCCATCCCAAGCTTTATCACTTAACACATTCTTCCAAAGCTCAGTGTAGAGTAATAGAGGAGTATCTTCATGCCTTATAATGTTCATAGGTTGTCCAACAAGTTCTTCTTTTGAGTAGCCACTTGCAACTTCAAAAGCACTACTAACTTCAGCTATAGTGCTATCTCTTTTAACTCTTGCACTAACTACATACTTATCTAAAATAGACGCAAATCTTTTTAACTCTCTGTGTGCTAGGAAGAGAGCCCTCTGTAGTTCTGATGGTTTTTTTGAAGCAAAAAAAGCCATAAAAATACTCGCTAACATGCTCAGTAGAATAATATAAACCGTAGAGAGTATTCTATCTTTTAAAAATTGTTCTTGATACTCTTTTTTAGGTTTAAGTATCAAGAGTGCTTCATCTTCATTTTTTATAATATCGTTTAGTTTATATACATAGCTATTATTAAATGATTCTTGTTTTGAAAGTATATTTGAAGCATTTTTGGGAAAGTCTTTTGTAATTGTTCTTCGGACTCCTGTATATTTATTAAAAGAGTATCTACTATCTGGATGAACTATATAGTTTCCATCTTTATCTACTATAAAATGTTCAAAAGTTGAAGAGTTGCTAATAGAGTCAAGTAGATTTTTTGTAAGCAGATTTACCATTAGCATCCCCTCAAACCTTTGAGAGTCATCAAAAAGCGGTATGGCAATTCTTATGGTTGGTTTGTACGGTATCTCTACTTTCCCATGCTCAATATTTAAGTCAAACTTAGAGTACCAAACTTTTTTATCTTTCATCGCAGATACAATTTGAAAGTAATCCCTACTAGCTTTATTTTGAAGTTTATCTCTAGCTATCAAAATCGCTTCATCAGAGCGATTACGTTTGTTTATTCTGATAATTTCCATTCCATTTTTATCTATATATCTTAACTGCATAACATCTCTGTTCATATTTGTGATAGTTAAGAACATATCTTCAACTCTTAAGAGCTCATCTATGTCTTTATGCTTAACAAATTCTCTTAATGTAGTGCTATTTGAGAGACTCTTTACGATGTTATCGAGATTATCAACTTCTTCTTTTAGTATAAGAAACTTCTTTATAATCATAATTTCATCTGCTTTAGAATCTAGCTCATCTTTAAAACTGTTTAGTTGAATGTTATAAGCAATGATTCCACTAAAAATAGAGATTAAAGTTCCAAATATAATAAAATATATTGTAAAGAGTTTTTTAAAATTTTTTTGAGACATTTTTTTAGATCCCTTCTTATTATCTTACTATTTATATCATATAGACTTAGTATGTAAGTTTAAGTTTAGTTTATCTGGCTGATTTAGATTTTTAGTAAAACTCCAATATGCTATAATCACAAATAATTTATCTTGAGGGTTTTAAATGATTGGAATTGATCTTATAAAGATTTCTCGGATGCAAAAGCTTGTCGAAAAATTTGGACAAAAAGCACTTGAGAGATTTTTATCACCCTCTGAGATTGAGCTCGTTTCAAACCATAAAACTGCTGCTGGTTTTTGGGCTGCAAAAGAGGCTCTCTCAAAGGCTCTTGGAGTAGGTATAGGACAAGATTGCTCATTTAAGGATATAAGCATCTTTAAAACACAAAGAGGAGCGCCAAAGCTAGAGCTCTCCCAAAAATTAATCGATGCATTTCACATAAAAGATACTTCTCTTTCTATCACTCATGATGGCGAGTATGCTATTGCAGTTGTTGCTATAGAATCAACCTCCACCCACAAAGTCTAATAATTCTAGCTTATCTGAGTCTTTTAGTACACAACTCTCCCACTTATCTTGTTTAACTATTTCCATATTTAGTGCCGCTGCCATTACTTTACCTTCTAAAGACAGATCTCTTAGTACCTCTTGCAGAGTAGCTCCAACTTTAAACTCTTTTTCATTTCCATTTATTATTATTTTCATTTATTACTCTTTTTCATATATTTATGTATCTTGGAACTAAATTATAACATCATTCGCGTACTAGAACTAAATGCTATAATCAATATAACAACAACAATTAGTAACACAATAATTACTATTGTTTTTAATTATTAAAATAGTGTCGTAATTTATTGAAATATGATTCAATAAAAGATATACTAGTAGCTTCTAAACTAACTTTAAACTGGATATTAAAATGCTAAATTCCAAAGAGATACTAAAGTATACTAAGAATCTATCTATATTATTTGCTGAGGATCATGACGACTTAAGGCAAAGTACAACTGAAATACTCAAGAATTTTTTTCAAAGAGTAGATAGTGTAAGCGATGGAAAAAGTGCTTTATTAAAATATAAAGAGTACCAAGAAGAGACTTCCAGTTACTACGATATAGTCCTAAGCGATATTCAGATGCCAAATATAAATGGAGTTGAGCTAACCTCTCAGATCTATGAGATAAATCCTTCTCAACTTCTTATTATTTTATCAGCTCATGATGATACAAAATATCTTCTCCCACTTATAAATTTAGGAATTGAACAATTTGTTAAAAAACCTATAGACTATCAAGAGCTATTAAGAGCCTTGTTAAACAGCTCAAAAAAAGCTCATCAAACTCCAGCTACAAAACAGTTAGTATCTCCAAAAATTCAATTAAGTGCTAATGTTATTTTTGATAAAGTAAATAGCTCTCTTTTTGAAAATGGCAAAATGGTTTACTTAACAAAGTATGAGATAATTTTTATGCAACTATTAAGTAGTAAGATTGGTAAAATTTACTCAAATGAAGATATAGCAAAAAAATATGAAGAAGTTCAAGAGAACTTAGATATTCAAAACATTAGAAAACTAGTCTCAAAACTTAGAAAAAAACTACCTACAAACTCTCTAGAGAGCATCTATGGAGTTGGGTATAGAATCATAGCTTTAAATCAAGAGTAGTAGTTGCACTACTCTTGATTTAAAGGACAATAATTTAACACATATTAAAATAATCCTCTACCTAAATACTACTAAATTCTTAAAATATCGCCTATATTACGCTACATTTACATCTTCTTAAATATTTTTAGAGTAATATCTTTACTCATTTTATTACAAAGGAATAAAAATGCCATATGTTAAAGAAGTTTTTGAATACTTAAAGAGATCAAGCCCTTATCAAAAAGAGTTTTATCAAGCCGCAGAAGAGGTAGTAGAATCACTACGACCTTTAATGATTAAATACCCAAAATATAGAAAACACAAAATTATAGAAAGAATTGTCGAACCAGAGAGACAAATATTTTTTCGTGTTAACTGGGTTGATGATAATGGCGAAATCCAAGTAAACAAAGGCTATCGTATAGAATTTAACTCGGCACTTGGACCTTACAAAGGTGGACTAAGATTTCACCCAAGTGTAACTGCGGGAGTCATTAAGTTTTTAGGCTTCGAGCAGATTTTTAAAAATGCCCTAACCGGTCTTCAGATCGGTGGTGGCAAAGGTGGAAGTGACTTTGACCCTAAAGGTAAGTCAGACAACGAAGTTATGAGATTTTGTCAAGCATTTATGAGTGAATTATTTAGACATATTGGTGCAAATACTGATGTTCCTGCTGGGGATATTGGTGTTGGCGCTAGAGAAATAGGCTATATGTTTGGAATGTACAAAAAACTTGCTAACAAATATGAGGGAGTATTAACTGGAAAATCTCTAAACTGGGGTGGTTCACTAGCTAGAACTGAAGCTACTGGTTATGGCACAGTCTATTTTGCAAAGTATATGCTAGAAGATAGAGGTGAGAGCCTTGAAGGGAAGAGATGTGTAGTCTCAGGAAGTGGAAATGTTGCTATTTATACTATAGAAAAACTCTACCACTTAGGCGCAATTCCTGTAACTTGTAGTGATTCAAATGGCATGATTTACGATAAAGAAGGAATCGATTTAAAGCTTTTAAAAGAGCTAAAAGAAACTAACAGACAGAGACTTACCGAATATGTAAAGTATAGACCAAATGCAAAATACACTCCATCAGAAGAGTATCCAGATGGATGTAATGGTGTTTACAACATTGAGTGTTATGCAGCATTTCCAAGTGCCACACAAAATGAGTTAAATCTAAACGATGCTAAAAATCTTCTTGATAATGGCTGTTTTTGTGTTAGTGAAGGTGCAAATATGCCTTCTACTACTGAAGCAGTTGATCTTTTTGTAGAGTCTAAAATCTGTTATGGTCCTGGTAAGGCTGCGAATGCTGGTGGAGTCTCAACTAGTCAGCTAGAGATGGCACAAAATGCATCTATGGTAAACTGGACCTTTGAAGAAGTAGATGAAAGATTAGCTCAAATCATGAAAAACATTTATGTAAGTGCTAGTCAAACTGCTGCTGAGTTTGGAGAACCTACAAACTTAGTTTTAGGTGCAAACATTGCAGGCTTTAAAAAAGTAGCTGATGCTATGATAGAACAAGGTTTAGTTTAGTCTAAAAATAGATCTCAAACTCTTATAGAGTTGAGATCTCCTCTAATAAATTATCTATAATTTTCATAGCTCCGTCATGCTCTAGATCTTCAATGCTTTCCTTTAACTCTTCTAATCTCTCTTGTGCTATTTTATCTTTTAGAAAAATATAGATATTGGTAAAAAAGATATCCTCTACTATAGATGAATTGGATAGCAACTCTTGTAATTTTACCAGCTCTTCTTTACACTCTTGTATACTTTTTATGCTACTTTGCTCTATCTCTTTTTTTTTTTCTATTAAGTTAATTAATTCATTTTTAGTTTTGCTCATTATTGTCTCAAGGCTTTTTATATCACTACTCTTTATCCCATAGTCAAACGATTCTTCTATCTTTTTACAGATCTGACTAAGCGCCTTAGCCCCTAAACTTCCACTCACTCCTTTTAGTGCATGAATAGCCACTTTTGCTTCTGTATCATTTGATTTTAGTCTCATAACTAGATCTTTAAACTCACTCTCTAGCTGTTCTTTAAACTTAATAAAGAGTCTTTGGGATAGTTTTTCTGAGCCGATGGAATTTTGTAGAAAATCTCTGTCTAAGATCACAATTTCACTATAATTATTTGCTATCTTATCTTTACAAAACTCTTGAATCATAGAGTAGAGTTTATGAGAGTCAATTGGCTTTGATAGATGTTCATTCATATCTGCTTCTAGTGCCTTTTGTCTATCTTCTATAGTTGAGGCTGCCGTTAATGCTACAATAGGTATAACTTTGTCAAACTCTCTTATAAGCTTTGTTGCTTCTTCTCCACCCATAATTGGCATCTGCATATCCATAAGGATCAGATCATACTCACCTTGATGCTCTTTGTATTCTTCTAGTGCTTCTTGTCCATTTTTAACAACAAAGACCTCTATACCTACTCTTTGGAGCATCATAGTTGCAACTTCTTGATTTACTTCATTGTCTTCAACAAGCAAAATTTTTAGTCCACGTAGATCTGGTAAAATTTTTTCATGATTTTTTAAAATATCTTCAAAAACTACAGCTTTAAAGTTTTTATCTTTTTTATTAAAATCTTCTTTCCACTCTTTTACCTCAACGTCTACCTCAAAGCTAAACTTACTTCCAGCGCCCTCTTTACTATCAACTTCAACTCTTCCTCCCATCGCTTCTACAATCTTTTTTGAGATTACAAGTCCTAGTCCGGTTCCACCATACTTTCTTGTTGTTGAATCATCAGCTTGAACAAAAGCTTTAAAGAGTTTTTGAAGTTGCTCTTGGCTCATCCCAATGCCCTCATCTTCAACACTAAAACAAAGAAGTGCTTTTATTGGGCTGATTTTTTGTTTTAATTCTACAGAAACTTTTATGCTACCTTTTGATGTAAACTTATAGGCGTTACTTAAAAAATTAGTCAAAGCTTGTGAGATCCTAAGTTCATCAGAAACGATAACGCTAGGAACATCGTCTTTACTTAAAAAGTGAAGATCCAGCCCTTTCTTTTCAAAACTATCGCTAAATATCACACGAAGCCTCATAAATATATTTTCTAATTCAAAGGCTTCTAGTTCAATTTTCATGCGCCCTGCTTCTATCTTAGAATAATCTAAAATATCATTTATAATCCCAAGAAGCATTTTTGAGGACCCGTTTATCTTTGATAGTAAATCCTGTTGCTTTTCATCTAAGACTGTATCTTGCATAAGCTCACTCAAACCTAAAATAGCATTCATTGGAGTTCTTATCTCATGGCTCATATTTGCTAAAAATTGACTCTTTGCTTCATTCGCTAGTTCTGCTTTTTTAGTACTTTTTTCAAGTTCTATCTTGTCTAAGACTCTTTGAGTTTCATCGTTATATATAGCAACTATTTCTTTAGTAGAAATTCTATAAACAAAGTTTTCTCTATAAGCACTAAGATTATCATCATTATATAAAGATATAGGATGATACTCTGAGAGACCTGTTTCATATACTTTCTTAAATATATCAAAAAGACCCATTTGCTTAACCATAGGAAAAACTTCAGTCACTCTCTTTCCTATCACATCCTCTTTTTTTATGTTATCCATAATCAGAGATGCTTTATTTATATCTTTAAATATAAAGTCCTCTCCATCATTGTAGGCTTCATATATAGCTACTCCACTCTTCATATTATCAAATAGCTCTTGTAGCATCTCTTTGTGTTGTAGTACTTCTTGTTTTAGCTTCTCTTCATCATCTATATAGCTATGAGTTCCAGCCATTCTAAGAGCTCTATTATCTCCATCCCACTCTGTAACTTTTGCTCTAGTAAGAATCCAAACCCAGCGACCGTCTTTGTGTTTCATTCTACATTTAGATTCATAAAAATCACTTTTTTTATCAAAACAATCTTTTAACTTTTTTTTACTCTCTATTAGGTCATCAGGGTGAGTCAACTTATACCAAGTATCGATGTTTACAGGAGAGAGTTCACTTATGCCGTAACCTATCATACTAGCCCATCTCTCATTAATATCTAACTCAGCTGTTTGAATATTATATTCCCAAGTACCAACATTCGTGCCTTCTATGATATTTTCTAATCTTTGCTTTTCATTATAAAGAAGCTGTTTTGTTTCTTTAAGTTGCGTTTGATCAAAAATATATCCGCGAATAGCTACAACTTCGTTATTCGCATCTCTTATAAGCTGTGTAAAATCATAAAACCATCTGTATTCGCCACACTTTAATTTTAAACGATATGATTGCTCATAAACATTTGCACCATTTGATATATAATTATTTACTTCTTTAGCCACTCTTGATACATCATCTTTATGAATTAGATCTAAAAAAACAAAGTCTTCACTCATCATCTCTTCTTTTGAAAAGCCTAAAACAGATCTAGAATTTTGAGAGATATAGTTAATTGGCCATTCCTCACTTGGCTCCCATTCAATAACAACTACAGGACCGCCAGAAAAAAGTCTTCTCTCTAACTCTAGTTCGTTTTGTACCTTTTTCCTCTGCGTTATATCTATCAAACTCCAAATGATGCCTTTGTTTAAGTCATCTTTATCCAATGGTCTTCCAAAAACTTCGCACCAAATAAGATTGTTATCTTTAGTTTTAAATTCATACTCTATATTTGTTATATTTGAATCTGTTAATTTTTTATACTCACTTGAAAAATTTCTAAAAGTATTTGAAGATGAATGTATGATCTCAAAACTTGCACCCACTAGTTCATCTTTGTTAAAGCCAAACATCTCACAAGCTCTTGAGTTTACCTCAAGAATTTTTCTTTGCGAGGATGCTAAAAAGATAGCTACTGCACCATTATCTAAGAGCGCTTGTTTTAGGTTTGTATTTTCTATTAAGAGTTTTTCTTGTTCTAACTCTTGAGTTATATCTATAAAAGTCACAACTACTTCATTTTTACCAAAAAATTGTTCTGTTATCTCTTGAGCAAAAACTTTGAAAGTAATTATATGCTTATCTTTTTTTATCTTAGCAAGATGATTTTCTTTTGGATTGCTTAAGATATATTCTACCCAATTCAAGCTTCCCATATTGCTCTTTAAGTAGCCTTTTTCTTCGATAAAATACTCACAAACACAACTATTATGACTCATAAATTCTTTTATATTTTTATAACCAAAAAAGTCAAAAAACACTTGGTTTGCTTCTATAAGTTTTTCGCCACCCTTAGTCACCAAAACCATATTATGTTGAGCATTGAGCATAGCTTTAAATTTATTTTCCATGTACTTAAGCCTCACTGTTTGAGCAAAATCTATCTCTACCACTATTTTTTGCTTTATATAAAAGCTCATCAGCAGATGCTAAAATCTTATCTTTTTCTATGTTTAAATCTTTTGTTTTGTGAAAAATTCCTAGGCTAATAGTAATTTTATTTTGTACTTTTGAGTATAGATGTTCTATGTTTAAATTCTTCACTGCATTTAAAAGTTCATTGGCGACAATTGGAATGTTGTTTTGTGGTAAATTGTTTATTATTGCGATAAATTCCTCTCCACCATATCTTGCTATAAAATCGCTTGGTCTCTTTAGCGTATCTTTTAGAGCCATAGCTACTTTTCTAAGTGCCTCGTCGCCTTTTCCATGTCCATAATTATCATTATAGAGTTTAAAAAAGTCAATATCTATCATCACTATTGTTAGATCTTCATTTTGTCGCATAGCATCTTTATATCGCCTATCAAACATCTCATCAAAATATCTTCTATTTGGAATATGAGTCAAGCCATCATACATAGACAGCTCTTCGAGTATGTCACTTTTAAGTTTTAACTCAATATGGTTTCTTACCCTTAACTTTACAATAGTTTTTTTAAAAGGCTTAGTTATATAGTCTATAGCGCCTAAGTTTAAGCCATACTCTTCATCTTCTTCACCATCTTTTGCCGTCACAAAAATGATAGGAATATTTTTAGTTTGATCGTTATTCTTTAGCACTTTACAAACTTCATAACCATCCATTTTTGGCATCATTATGTCTAAAAGTATCAAATCAACCTGATTGTCACCAAGTGCTATTTCAATAGCTTTTTTTCCATTTTTGGCAACTTTAACTTCGTACTCTTCTTTTAACAAATCGTTTAAAAGCAATAAGTTTGTTGTCATATCATCAACTAACAAAACAGTTGGCTTTTTATTTATACTTATGTTATTCACTATTTATATTCCTCTGGTTTAAGACTTTTTTCTTAATTAATATAAAAGCAAAAAGTACATGTAAAGTCTCCCATTATAACATTTGACTAATAAATAAAAGATAAAACAATCTTAGTATTTTTGTAGTACAATTCTTCAACAACTATAAGAATAAAGGATATTTAAGATGAATAAGTTTTTACAAGTTGCCATAGAAGAAGCAAAAAAAAGTCTCACTGAGGGTGGGATTCCAATAGGTTCAGTTCTTGTTATAGATGGAGAAATTGTAGGTCGCGGACATAACAAAAGAGTGCAAAACTCTAGTGCAATTCTTCATGCAGAAATGGACTGTCTTGAAAATGCGGGAAGATTATCAGCATCACAATACAAAAAAGCAACACTCTACTCTACCCTCTCGCCTTGCAATATGTGTAGCGGAGCAGCACTTTTATATAAGATCACTAATGTTATCATTGGCGAAAACAAAACATTTCAAGGTCCTGAAGTTCATTTACGTTCACAGGGTGTCAATGTTGAAATTTTGGATAATCAAGAGTGTTATGATCTGATGCAAGACTTCATAAAAACAAATCCTGAACTTTGGAATGAAGATATAGGAGAGTAGTTTCTACTCTTTATATTTATACTTTTAAACTCAAAGCTTCATGTTTTTCCAAAGTCTCTTTTGTTACTTTATAGCCATATTCTATAATCTCTTTTGACCTTGTAAACTCAAACATACTGCATAAATTTCTAGGTATTTTTATCTCTATATCTGGTGGATATGCGGCTAACTTCATTCGAGCGATGCTTCCTTGCATCGTCTCAAAAGATTTATTTGCTACTACATACATACCATCTTCTTTAGCTATAGAATCAGGTATAGATATCTTACTCATATACTTTTTTATCTTTTTAGAAAAATAAGAATCTTCTTTTTCTTTTTTGATTGGTGACTCAGCTAGAGCTTCCCCACTTAAATTGACAGCTATGGTCAAATCAGTTGAGTCATTAAAACTAGGTGCAATTGGAACTGGATTTAAAACAGCTCCATCAACTAAGAGACTTCCATTTCTAGAATATGGTGTAAAAAAAAGTGGTAAAGAGATAGATGCTCGTATGGCTTCTAATAGTCGCCCTTCATTTATCCAAACCTCCTTTTCTTCATCTATATTTGTAGCTACTGCAGTAAATTTTATGTCTAGATCTTCTATGAGAGGATTACCGGCTAATTCCTCCATCTTTTTCATAAGAGCCTCTCCTGATACAAAACCACCAGAGCCTTTGAAATCTAATAGTTTTAACATATCTAAAATATCAATATTTTTTATCCACTCAACATAGTTATCTAACTTGCCAGCTGCATAAAATCCGCCAATTAGAGCCCCCATAGAACAACCAGAGATAGACTTAATCTCAAAATCATTTTCTTCAAGCCATCTTATAACGCCAATATGTGCCAAACCTCTAGCACCACCACTACCCAAAACTAAAGATATACTTTTTTTACTCATCTATGCTCACTCATTTTTATGCAAAACAATCTTATCAAACTTTTAAAAAAGAGAAAAATCTCTTTTTTGTATATTTATTAAATAGCTTCGCCATCTATTTCACCAGTTCTAATTCTTATAATTTTTTCTATATCGCTAACAAATATTTTCCCATCACCTATTTTTCCAGTTTTAGCCGCTTGAATAATAGTTTTAGTCACTTCTTCTACACTTTCATCTTCTACTATCATCTCTATTTTTATTTTCGGTAAAAAATCCACAACATACTCAGCCCCTCGATAAAGTTCACTATGACCCTTTTGGCGTCCATAACCTTTAACTTCTATAACCGTCATACCTGTAATACCTATCTCGGCTAAGGCATCTTTTACATCTTCTAACTTAAATGGTTTTATAACTGCTTCAATTTTTTTCATAAATAATCTCCTAAGGCTTCATATATATTTAATACTTTATACATCTTTTATCTCTACCTAGGTAGAGTTTATTATGTGCGTAAATTGCAACAATCAACAATAAAAAAGCAGTTTTATAAAGTTTTGAATTATACCAACTATGCTTTAAAGAGTATATTAAGTAAATTAAATGTTTAAAAAAATACTAGAGTCAACAATAAGCAATTTTGCATTTATATAGTTTCACATCAACTCATTTTAATATTATTATATTTTTTTAACCATATTTACGCATATCTTAAGAGTGGTTTAGATATTATCAACATATTTTATTTTTCAAGATTAGGTGTTATATATGAGCAATTTGCTAAACAATGATGAAGTACAAACGATAAACATAGAAGAGACTCTTCAAAATAGTTACCTCGATTATTCCATGAGCGTAATTGTTGGTCGTGCCCTACCAGATGTTCGTGATGGGCTTAAACCTGTTCACAGAAGGATTCTTTATGCGATGGACAAACTTAGCCTCTCTCATGGCTCAAAGTTTAAAAAGTCTGCACGTATAGTTGGTGATGTTATAGGTCAGTACCATCCTCACGGTGACACTGCTGTTTATGATGCACTAGTTCGTATGGCTCAAGACTTCTCTATGAGAATGCAACTAGTAGATGGTCAAGGAAACTTCGGTTCAATAGACGGAGACAACGCTGCTGCGATGCGTTATACTGAAGCTAGAATGACAAAGTATGCTGGTGAACTTCTAAAAGATTTAGAAAAAAACACTGTAAACATGATAGATAACTATGATGGCACTACAAAAGAGCCAGATGTTATGCCAACTCGTGTTCCAAACTTACTAATAAACGGATCTTCAGGTATAGCTGTTGGTATGGCAACAAATATCCCTCCACATAACCCTAGAGAGATCTTAACAGGATTAAAAGCACTACTTGCTGATCCTAATATATCACTAACTGATATTATGCAACATATAAAAGCTCCTGACTTTCCAACTGGTGGTATCATCTTTGGTAAAAAAGGTATTATGGATGCATATGAGACTGGTCGCGGTCGCATCAAGGTTCGTGCTAAAACTCATATAGAACAAAAAGCTAAAAAAGAAGTTATTATCATCGATGAACTTCCATACCAAGTAAATAAAGCTAGACTTATAGAAAATATAGCAAACCTAGTAAAAGACAAGATGATAGAAGGAGTCTCTGAAGTTCGCGATGAATCAGACCGCGATGGTATGAGAGTCGTGATAGAACTAAAGAGAGATGCAATGAGTGAGATTGTTCTAAACAATCTTTTTAAACAAACTAGCATGCAGACTACTTTTGGTATCATTATGCTGTCTATATTAAATCAAGAGCCTAGAATTTTTGGCATCATTGATATACTAAAACACTTTATAAATCACCGTAAAACAGTTATCATCCGTCGTACTATTTTTGACCTTGAAAAAGCAAAAGCTAGAGCGCATATCTTAGAAGGTCTCAAAAAAGCTATCGATATCATCGATGATGTTATTCGTGTTATCCGCGCTTCACAAAATGAAGAAGATGCTAAGAATAACCTTGTAAGCGAGTTTGATTTCTCTGAGATCCAAGCTGCTAGCATCGTAGCTATGAGACTTGGTCGTTTAACTGGTCTAGAGATTGAAAAGATTGAAAATGAACTAGCTGAACTTATGAAACTCATAGAGTACCTAGAGTCAATCCTAAAAAGCGAAGAGGTTCTTCATGGTATTATAGGCGAAGAGTTTGATGAAGTTCTCGAGATCTATGGTTCAAACAAAAGAAGAACAGAGATAGAAGATGATTATGATGACATAGACATAGAAGATCTCATTCCAAATGAGCCGATGGTTGTAACTATCACTCATAGAGGATATATAAAAAGAGTACCACTAGCTCAGTATGAAAAACAAAAAAGAGGTGGTAAAGGCAAGACTGCCATAACTACTTATGAAGATGACTTTATAGAAAGATTTTTCACTTGTAATACTCATGACACACTTCTTTTTGTAACAGATCGTGGTCAACTTCACTGGTTGAAAGTATATAAGATTCCAGAAGGAAGTAGAATAGCAAAAGGTAAGGCAGTAGTAAATTTACTTAACCTAATAGCAGATGAAAGAATCTGTTCTATCATTCCAACAACAGACTTTAGCGAAGAAAAAGGCTTAGTTTTCTTTACGCAAAAAGGTGTTGTAAAGAGAACAAATTTAAGTGAATTCTCAAACATTAGAAGTAATGGTGTAAGAGCTATCGTTTTAGATGAAGATGATGCACTAATCACTGCTAAAATAGCAGATCAAGATATAAAATACTTATTTATAGTTACGAAACTAGCTCAATGTATAAAATTTGATATAGAGAAAATTCGTGAGCAAGGTCGTAGCACTCGTGGAGTTAGAGGTATCAAATTTAAACATGAAGATGATGAAGTTATAGATGCTAACATCATTGCAAATGACGAGCAAGAGATTTTAGTAGTCTCTGAAAAAGGTATTGGTAAACGAACTTCTGCAGGTGAGTATCGCCTAACAAATCGAGGTGGTTCTGGTGTTATTGCTATGAAGATGACTTCTAAAACTGGTAAACATGTAGTTGGTTGTCTGATGGTAGATGAGACCATGGACATGATGGCACTCACAGTTGCTGGCAAGATGATAAGAGTTGATATGCAAACAATCTCAAAATCAAGTAGAAACACATCTGGCGTATATATAGTAAAAGGTGATGATGTTGCAAGTGTTTCAAGATGTCCTAAAAAACCTGATGAAGAAGACGAAGAAGACGATATGACTCCAATCAACATACTAGATGTGGAATAGTTGTTGCTAAGATTGACTTATAATTCAAAGACACTTTTTTTAGTGTCTAACAAAAAGGGATAGACTATGAAATATTCTCTACTTTTAATAGCGCTTAGTGCTTGTGCTTTAGTAGCAAATACACCAAAATCAGCTCAAACAATAGGTGATTATGACAAGATAAACTCTATCGAGACTCAAGTCTTAGATATCGATACTAAAGTAACTAGTGTAGAAACACAAGTTTCAGATATGGATACAAAAGTCAACTCAGTAGAAAGAAAACTTGCTTCTATGGAGTCAACTGTTAGTAAGATAAAACAGACCAAAGAAGAACCAAAAGAAGAACAGGTTTTAAAAGAGGACTTAGATATAAGAATCAGCGTAGTTGGACAAGGTGTAGCGCCAATGAACACAAGTTCTCCAGCACAAGCATACGCACTTGCAAAAAGGGCTGCAACAGCAGATGCTTATAGACTTATAGCTGAAAAGGTAAAAGGCGTCCGTATAGATGGTCAAGACTTAATCAAAAATATGATGGTTAAAAGATCTACTATTCGAACATCAGTAAAAGCAATGGTTAGAAATGCAAATGTCGTTGAGACAACTTTTAAAGAGGGTCTATGCGAAGTAGAGATGGAAATCGTTCTCTCACACGCACAATTTTCTTACTAATCCTCCTTAACTCTTTTGTACTCTTAGAGGCAAAAGAGTTTCTTATTTCCTATCGTTATGTAATAAAAGATGCAACTCTATATAATGAAGAACTTTACATCTCAAACTCCATGCAGAAGTGTTTAGGAAAACCACAAAAATCACTTACTCTAACAAGCTACAAAAATAATGATTTAAAAGAAACTATCGAAAAAAACTCTCAAGAGTTTATAGATTTTATTCACAAACTTGGTCTAAGTGTTGAACATAAAGAGAAAACTACAAATCATATAAATAGATCCACAACGATACTAACACTCAAAACTACTTGCTTCAAAGTCGATTTTAATGATAATTTCGCTAGAATTGCACCTTTAAAATAGGGCTCGTAATAGGACATTTTTGTGAAAATTGCAATAGTTGAAGACGATATTAATATGAGAAAATCTTTAGAAATTGCGATGAGCGATTATAAAGAATTTGAGATCATCACATTTAAAAATGCAATAGATGCTCTTAAAAAGCTAGATTCTTCATTTGATTTAATTATCACAGATATTAATATGCCTAAAATGGATGGTATTGAGTTTGTAAAAGAGTTAAATGGTAAATATGAAGTCATTATCATGACTGGAAATGCAACACTCTCCCGAGCTATAGAATCTATACAGTTAGGTGTTAAAGATTTTTTATTAAAACCATTTGATGTTGATACTTTAGTTGCGGCTATAAAAAGAGAAGATAAAATCCAAAAAGTACAAAAAAAAGTTCCTAAAGCAAAAAAAGACTCTAGTGGATTTTTAGGAAATTCGCCTGCTTTAGAAGAGGTTTTAAAAATAGCAAACAAAGCTTGTAAAACTGATGCTAGCATTCTTTTACTTGGTCAAAGTGGTGTTGGTAAAGAAGTTTTTGCGGATTATATCCACAAAAATTCACCTCGTGCAAAAGGTCCATTTGTTGCAATAAATATGGCAGCTATTCCTGAGAATCTTATAGAGAGTGAACTTTTTGGTTTTGAAAAAGGTGCTTTTACTGATGCGTCTGAGGCAAAAGCTGGGCAGTTTGAGTTAGCACAAGGTGGAACACTTTTTTTAGATGAAATAGCAGAAATGCCCTACTCCCTTCAAGCAAAACTTCTTCGTGCTTTGCAAGAAAAAGAGGTAAGAAGATTAGGATCATCAAAGAGTATTAAGATAGATATTCGTGTTGTCTCAGCTACAAATGCAAACTTAACGCAAAAGATAAAAGATGGTGAGTTTAGAGAAGATCTCTACTATAGATTAAACACAATTCCCTTAAATATTCCACCATTAAACCAGAGAAAAGATGAGATCTTAGATATTGCAGATGCGATGATAGAGATTAACTGTAAAAAGTACTCATTTGATACAAAAACACTAAGTGATGATGCAAAAGAACAACTCTTATCATACGCTTGGCCAGGAAATATTAGAGAACTTTTATCGGTCATAGAGCGCGCAGTTATTCTTAGTGAATCAAACATCATAAAAGCAGATGAACTTTTTTTACAAAATAAAATACAATAACAGGAGAAATAATGTCTAAAAAATACAATGTAGCAGTAGTTGGCGCAAATGGCGCAGTTGGAGAAGAAATTCTAAGAGTTCTTCAAGAACTTGATTTTCCATTAAACAAATTAGTACCACTAGCAAGTAGTAGAAGTGCTGGAAACAGAGTTGAGTTTAACTCAAAACCTATAGTTATAAAAGAACTTACAAGTGATATCTTTGAAGAAGAAGAGATAGAAATAGCACTTTTTTCAGCTGGTGGAAGTGTAAGTGCTAAATATGCACAAGATGCAGTCCGTGCGGGTGCAGTAGTTATTGACAACACTTCTCACTTTAGAATGGACGCAGATATTCCTTTAGTCATTCCTGAAGTAAATCCAGAAGATATTGCAAAGTGGAGAGTAAAAGGAATCATTGCAAATCCTAACTGCTCAACTATTCAAATGCTACAAGTTTTAAAACCCTTAGATGACGCATATGGTCTAACAAGAGTAGATGCAAGTACATACCAAGCTACTTCTGGTGCTGGAAAAGAAGCAATGGAAGAGTTAGTATCTCAAATGCAAGCATTTTTTGCTTTTAATCTAGATGATGCAGAGCATAAGTGTTTTGCACATCAAATAGCTCTAAATGTTATCCCGCAAATAGACGTTTTCATGGATAATGGTTACACAAAAGAAGAGATGAAAATGGTAAATGAGACTAGTAAAATCTTACATAGAGAAGTTCCACTAAGTGCTACTTGTGTTCGTGTACCTACTCTTCGTGGTCACGCTGAAGCGCTTACTCTTACATTTGCTAAAGATGTAGATGCAAAGATGGCTAAAGATATTTTACAAAAAGCTCCAAACATAGTTATTGTAGATGAGCCTAATGAAAGCCTTTACCCAATGCCTGCAACTTGTGTTGATAAAAATGAAACTTTTGTAGGTCGCATACGAGCTGATAACTTTGCAAAAAACATCATTCACCTCTTTGTTGTTGCTGATAACCTAAGAGTTGGAGCTGCTACAAACGCTGTTCGTATAGCTCAAAAGTGGATAGAAATGGAATCTAAGTAGTATGTTTGAGAGACTCTTTGAAAGTACTCTATGGAGCACAAGATTTATAGTCTTACTAGCTGTTATTTTTGGTCTTGTTGGTGCTGTTATTTTATTTGCGGTGGCGAGTGTTGATATCTACTCTACTGCTAAGTATGTTTTTGCAACTTATACAACAGGTGCTCATCCAGATAAATTTCATGAAGATGTAGTTGGCGGGATAATTGGTGCTGTTGATTTATATCTTATTGGTATAGTTATGCTTATATTTTCATTTGGTGTTTATGAGCTTTTCATCTCAGATATAGATGCAGCAAAGTGTGAAGCAAACGCTGAAAATAAAGTTCTAGCTATTGATTCACTAGATCAGTTAAAAGACAAGATCTCAAAAGTCATAGTAATGGTACTTGTGGTTGGATTTTTTCAAAAAGTTGGGTACACTAAATATGAAGGTGCACTGGATCTATTCTACCTAGCACTATCAATCACTGCAGTAGCAGTGGGTTTGTACTTTTTATCAAAAGTAGGAAAAAAGCATTAGTTTTAAGATAAGTAGACTAAAATTACACAACGATTCAAAAGGATAAAAATGAGTAAAATATTTGTAGATGCATGTTTTGGCAAGGAGACTCCATACACTCCAGTTTGGATGATGAGACAAGCGGGTCGCTATCTACCAGAGTATATGAGAGTTCGTGCTGAGGCTGGAAACTTTTTAAACCTTTGTCATGATCCAAAAAAAGCTTGTGAAGTTACATTACAACCTGTAGATATAGTTGGAGTTGATGCTGCAATACTTTTTAGCGATATCTTAGTTATTCCAAATGAGATGGGAATGGATTTAAAATTCATTACAGGCTCAGGTCCAAAATTTGACAATCCTATAGAGACAGAAGCTGATATCGATGCACTCATTGGTGGCGAAGAAGCAGCTTCAAAATTAACTTATGTTTATGAGACAATAGAACTTATAAAAAAAGAGTTAGATGCAAGAGGTGGTAAAACTGCACTTATCGGTTTTACGGGTGCTCCTTGGACGCTTGCAACTTACATGATAGAAGGTGAAGGTACGAAGACGTACAATATTTGTAAAAAAATGATGTACTCAAATCCCGCACTTTTACATAAAATACTTGCAAAAGTTACAGAAGTTGTAAAGATCTATATGCAAAAACAAATTGAAGCTGGGATCGATGTAGTTCAGATCTTTGATTCATGGGCAGCTGCTATTGAGCCTGGTAAATATGATGAATTTTCTTGGAAATATATGGTTGAAATCGCTGACTTTTTAAAAGAGAAATATCCTCATATTCCTATCATTATGTTTCCAAAAGGTATACCTGCATTTTTAGATAAAGTTTATGGAAACTTTGAAGTATTTGGCGTGGACTGGTCAACTCCAATGAGTCTTGCTAAAGAAAAACTTGGAAGTAAGTATGTTCTTCAAGGAAATATGGAACCATGTCGTCTTTACTCCAAAGAGGCTATCACCGAGTGTGTAGAGGCTATTCAAGAGACGATGCAAGGAAAGAGACACATCTTTAACTTAGGTCATGGAATACTCCCAGATGTTCCTGTAGAAAATGCTAAACACTTTATAAAAGAGTGTCAAAGAGTTAGTAAAAAGTAATTAGAAGTGAAAACTATTTTCGGTCCTATAAACTCAAGAAGATTTGGTTCTTCTTTGGGTATAGACCTCTCCCCTGCTCTAAAACAATGTAACTTCGACTGTCTTTACTGTGAATTAGCCCCTGCTCCTACAGTAGATGCACAAAAGAGCATAGTAACTGTAGAGCAAATTATTAACGAGCTAAAAGAGCATTTAGATGATAAGATAGATGTGATAACCATAACTGCTAATGGCGAGCCAACACTATATCCACACTTAGATGAACTAATAGATGAAATCAATAAAATAAAAAACAATACACAAACTCTTATCCTTACAAACAGTGCAATGCTAGTAGATGAAAGTGTCTTTAACTCTCTTTTAAAGCTAGATCAAGTAAAGCTCTCTCTCGATGCTATTAGCGATGAAATTTTTAAAAAGATAGATAGACCGCATAAAGATATCAAAGTTGATGAAGTTGTAAAAAAAGTACAAGAGTTTAGTAAAGTGTTTAAAGGTAAACTTTTTATAGAGATACTCTTTGTTCACGGACTAAATGACACCAAAGAAGAGATAGCAAAACTAAACAATGCACTACTAGGCATAAAAGCCTCAAGGATAGACCTAGGAACGATAGATAGACCACCTGCTTACAATGTATGTGGTATTAGCTACAAAGAGCTTCATGAGGCTGCACTTCTCTTTAGTCGAGATCTACCTATTCACATTGCATCAAGAATCCATGCCGAACCAAACCATGCAAACTATAGCGAACAAGAAATACTAAACACACTAGACAAAAGACCACTTACCATGGATGATATAGACATTTTGTTTGATGAACAAAGTAAAGATAGACTAGACATCCTCATAAAAGAGCAAAAAGTAATCAAAAAAATAGTTGGAAATCTAGAATTTTTGCTCCCTTTTGTAAATGTAAAAAGAAAAAGAGTAAACTAACCCAAAAACCTTGACTTTTACGCCTTCGTAAAGTATAATTTCGGCTCAATAATCAATCCGGATTAGCTCAGCGGTAGAGTAGGTGACTGTTAATCACTTGGTCACTGGTTCGAATCCAGTATCCGGAGCCACTTTTTATTGAATCCAATTACTTTTTAATTTTCCGGATTAGCTCAGCGGTAGAGTAGGTGACTGTTAATCACTTGGTCACTGGTTCGAATCCAGTATCCGGAGCCACAACTTTTCAAACCCCTAAAACAATAACTTTTAAGTATTTACATCTTAACTTATATTTTCATATATGATTTTATTTACTTAAAAACTGCTCTAATTTTTTTAGAATTGGTATTTAATAATTTCCTTATAATCAACTATTAAGTAAAATGTTTATGAAACTAATTTAAGGTGTTTTTTTTTGATAAATAATCACAACTCTCTAAATCATTTTAAGGAACTTTTTTTAGAAAATTCTAAAAATGCTCTTTATTATATGCATTTGCCAAGTGGTAAATGTGAGTACATTACAGACTCTTCTATGTCTCTTTTTGGATATACTCCAGAGGAATTGTATAACACCCCTCTTCTTTTACAAAAACTTATACATCCTGATTACAAAACATACTTTACAAAAATGATCCAAGAACTTTCAACTAACAATATAACTAAGATTTTTGGGTATAAAATCATCGATAAATATAACAACACTAAGTGGATAAGCCAACGAAATTCTATAGTAAAAGACAAAGATGAAAATACAGTTGCCATCAGAGCAATTATCTCTGATATAACATACTATAAAGTTCTGCAAGAAGATCTAGAAGAGTCAAAAGATAAATTAACAATACTTTTAGAAACCTCATCTGATTGGGTTTGGGAGATTGATGCCAATGGCGTTTTTACTTTTGTAAGTGATAGAGTAAAAGACTTTTTAGGTTATGAGGTGGATGAGATCGTTGGACAAAATTCTTTTTCTACTATGCCAAAAGATGAAGCAAAGAGAGTAAGAAAGTTCTTTGAAAGTCTCCTAAAAACAAAAGAACCTTTTAAAGATTTAGAAAATATAAATATACATAAAGATGGCTCCATTGTTACACTTCAAACAAGTGGTTTTCCTATCTATGATAAAGAAAAAAACTTTATGGGCTACAGAGGAACAGATAGAGATATAACAACCATCAAAAACCTCATCAAAAATTTAAATGAAGCACAGGCTATAGCTAAGGTTGGTCATTGGAAGTTAAATTTGCTTACAAATGAGCTTTTTTGGTCTGATGAAGTTTATAAAATCTTTGGACTTAAACCAAATGAAATAACAGCTACTTATGAAGGATTTTTAAGCCTCATTCACGAAGAAGATTGTAAGGCAGTTAGCGATGCATACACAAAATCGCTTGAAGATAAAAAACCATACACAATCAAGTATCGAATTATTACAAAAAATAAAAAGCTAAAGTATGTTGAAGAGAGATGTATTCACAGACTTGATATTGATGGCAAAATCATAAAGTCAATAGGAACAATCCATGACATCACAGATAGAGTTGAGCACGAAAAAGAGTTAGAAATAGCATCAATTGTTTTTAAAAACTCTTCTGATGGAATTCTTATAACTAACAAAAACAACAAAATAGTCTCAGTAAACAAATCTTTTGAAAAACTTACAGGATATCACAAAGATGAAGTCATAGGAAAAGATCCAAGATTATTAAGTTCAGGTTGGGGCGATAAAGAATTTTACAAAAATATGTGGAGTAGCTTACAAAAAAATGACTTTTGGAGTGATAAACTTCGTGATAGAAAAAAAGATGGATCCATTTATGAAGTGGAACAATCTATCGTTTGCGTTAGAGACAAAAATAATGAAATCATAAACTATATAGCAATATCTCGTGATATAACTGAGGTTAAAAATAGAGAAGATGAGATTCATCAGCTCGTATTTTATGACTTTTTAACAAAGCTACCAAATAAAAAACTTTTTAAACAAGAGGTTGAAACATATCTAAAATCATCACACTATAATAATGAAGAATTTGCCATACTCTTTTTAGATTTAGATAATTTTAAATGGATCAATGATTCACTTGGTCATCAAGCGGGAGATGTTTTACTTGTTGAGATGGCATCAAAACTAAAAAATATCATCTCGCAAGACAGTATACTCTCAAGACTTGGAGGAGATGAGTTTATTATTTTAGCTCCATATGAAAATTTGCTTAGTATCTCTCAACTTGCTAACGCTATACTAGAAACGGTTAAAGATCCTATAGAGATCCAAGGTAAAGAAGTAAACGTTGGATGGAGTATCGGTATTAGTTTATATCCGCAAAATGGTGAAAATTACAATGATTTACTCAAAAATGCTGATGCTGCGATGTATGAAGCAAAAGACAAGGGTAAAAATACTTTTAGATATTTCAACGATGCTATGAATCAAGATGCCATATATCGACTAGAACTAGACACAAAACTTAGACATGCTATTGCAAACAATAGTTTTTTTCTAAACTATCAACCAAAATATTCCTATACTGATGATAAAACTATAGGTGTTGAAGCTCTTATAAGATGGATAGATAAAGATTTTGGTTTTATTCCACCTGATAAATTTATACCAATAGCAGAAGAGTCAAACTATATAAATAAGATAGGACATTGGGTTATAAAACAAGCTCTTCATGACTTAAAAATCATCAACGAGACATTGACTTTTCCTATCTCTATCTCTATAAATGTTTCAGCAAATCAGCTCGATGATGAAGATTTTTATAATGAAGTAAAAGAGCTTCTAAGTGAGAGTGGTGTTGAACCATCTTTAGTAGAATTTGAGATAACTGAAACTTCTATCATGCAAAACATCCAAAGCGTTATAGAGATACTAAAAAAGATTAAAAAACTAGGTGTTAAGATCTCTATAGATGACTTTGGTACTGGTTACTCGTCCATGTCATACTTGAAAAAACTTCCAATAGACACACTAAAGATAGATAGAGAATTTGTAAAAGAGTTAGAGAGTGACGATGACTCTAAAAGTATAGTTAGTGCAATCATGGCTCTTGCAAAATCATTAAATCTTACAACTGTAGCTGAGGGTGTAGAAAATGAGAAGCAAAAAGAGATCTTAAGAGAGAGTAAATGCGACATGCTACAAGGATATCTCTATAGCAAACCTCTCTCTTTAGATGATTTAGTAAAGTTTTTAAGCTAAAAACATCCATTGTGAAGAGAGTACTATCAAAAGTCCTAACACAATGACAAGCTTATGGAAGTGATGTTGCATAAACTCACTCTTTTTCTTCTTTGCAAATTTTGCGTAGAGATTTGATAAAACACCAAGTGCAATAATAAGTGCTAGAGCTATTTTAAACATCAAGATCTTTTGCAGATCTGTCTCAAAAACACCTGCACTAGAATTTATATATTTTGACATCATTATGCCACCTGTGAGGATTAAAAACAGAAGTGTTAAAGGAAATATTTTAAAGCTTCTTTTTCCTAGTTCTTGATTTATTTTCTCCTCATCTTGTTTTGAGAATTTACTCTTAAGTGCTGATATAACAGCTAAATCGGTAAATACATAACCTAAAAACATAATAGCAAGTATAAGATGTATGATGTGTGCGTATGGGTAGATAGCTTCCATAGTTTCTCCTGTAAAAAATTAGTTAGATTATACTAAAAGAGTATGAATTAAAACTTTACAAATGCAAGATAATTATAAAAGCAAAATAGCTAATATTAATTCAAGGAAACTTAGAAGATAATGGCTTATCAAAAAATTTGATTAAAACATAATTGCTTTTTAAATTTAATCAGATTTTCACAATAACTAAGCACTAAAAAGGATCTAAAATGAGAAAAAGTTTCAAAGCATTAAATATAAAATGTAGTGGTTGCGCAAATACCGTAAAAGAGTCTCTAAAAGAAGATTTTGGAGAAGTGGAAGTAGATCTAAGCCAAGAGCCTAGAGTTGTAAGTGTTGAGATAAAAGATGATGATCAAGAGCAACTCTTTCGAAAAAAGATGAGAAAACTAGGTTATCCAATGGATGATGAAGAACTAGGTACATTTGAGTCAACTGGTCTTAAAGCAAAGAGCTTTGTCTCTTGTGCTATAGGAAAGATGAATCAATAATTCCTCTCGTTCAAAGCTTAATATAGATATAAATCCGGTACAAATGGGTTTTAAACCCTTATAATTAGGGATTAAGGTTTGTCTATCATATAACCCATACCACGAACATTTATAACAAAATCTTCTTTTAGATTTTTTTTGAGCCGATTTATCTCGGCTCTAATTGTTGCATTATCTACAAGTTGCTCACTCCATACATAAGTCTGAAACTGTTCAAAATCAACTACCATTCCCCTATTTCTTGCAAGTAGATCTATCATTTGAGACTGTTTTTTTGTAAGAATTTGTGGTTCGTCATTGAACAAAAGAAGGCTATGTTCTTGATCATAGCTGTAATTTTTAGAGATCCTAAGATGAACTCTTGGTCTCTCTCTTTCTAATTTTACTCGGTTGATACGAAGAGCCAACTCTTTTAGATGGAATGGTTTTTTTAAGTAGTCGTGACACCCTAAATTATAAGCACGAGAAATATCTTCTATATCTACTAATGCACTTATATAAATAACACTCACATATATTTTCAAGTGATGTAACTCTTCTAAAAAGGAGAGTCCATCTATTCCTGGTACATTTATATCTAATATAAGCAGATCGTATGAGCTTTGTTTTATGGCACTAAAGGCGTCAGTTCCATCAACAAAAGATTCTACTTTGTGTCCATCTGACTCTAAGTACTCACATATAGACTCATTTAACATAAGCTCATCTTCAAGTAGTAAAATCTTCATCAATCACCCATCATTTTAAATACATACTTAAAAACAGTCTCATGAGCATCTGAAGATACAGAGATTTTAATATTTTCTTCTTCACATATACTTCGAACAAGTCCTAATCCTATTCCAAAACCATCAGCTTTTTCTTCTTCTCTATAGTACTCATGAAAAACTTTTTGTGTATCTTTTATAGTTTTTGCTTTTGAGCCCATAGCAAACTCTATATTTGCACCAATTTGCATAAGAGTTACGGTTACTACTTCTTTTGGAAGCGTATATTTTATGGCATTTGTTATAGTATTGTCTACTATTCTTTGAAGCTTTGTTTCATTGAAATATATGTGCATTTCCTTTGCTTGAATTTTATTGTTAAAACTCACTTTTGACTGCTCGGCAACTTCTGTAAAAAAGTCTATTCTTGCATTTATATAGTTAGCAAAGTTTATAGCTCTCTTTGGATACTCAACTTGATCTTTTTTTACCAAATAACTCAGATCATCATATATGCTAAAAATATTTTTAACAGCAGCTTCTATCTTGGACAATTGTCTATCTCGTGGGTTTTTCATCAGATACAACTCTATAGACATAAGTATAACACTAAGAGGTGTGTTTGTTTCATGTACGGTATATCTTAAAAATTCTTTTTGAGCTTTTAGTAGATCTTGTGAGAATTTCTTCTCTTTTTCTAAGTTTTCATTGATAGATTCAAGTTTTGTCATCTTCATCTTCACTCTCTCTTCAAGCCCCTGATTTAGCTCTTCAAGAGAGTCTCTTTGCTCTTTTATCTTTGTTACCATCTCATTTGCATATCCGACCATGATCTTAAAGTCTTGAAAAAATATCTTATTTGGATCTATTATATAATCGCTATGTGTATTTTGCTCAAAAAACTTCAAAAATCTCTTTGTATCCATATGAAGCAGTTTGTTAAAAAGGTTATGAAAACCTAAAAATATAGCAAAAAGTATAAACGAGAGAGTAACTATTGCTAATGCAGTTTTAATCAAAAGAGACTTCAGCCTTTGATGTTTTTGTGCTATTAGTTCGCTCTCAGAGAGTGATTCAATACTAATAACATAACTCTGTTCTATCGCTTTTTCATAATCCTCATACATCTCTTCAACTAAAAGACCAACAAAAATCATAGTACACAAAAATATAACGCTGACCGTAATTATATCGGCTTGTTTAATAGTTATGGTTTTAAAAAATGAGCTTATCTTCATGCTTGGTATTATACACTAAGTGCTGCGTTTGATATAAACTAAACTCCTAACTTTCAAATACTCTAAGATTAAGTCATTATAATTTCAAAAAACAACAAGGACTCAAATGTATAGAAATACACAATTAAAGACTTACGACTTAAGCGCTGAGGAGTTAAGCAAACTTCAATGGGCAAAAGTATCTACAAGTAAGGGCGATATCTGGTTAAAGCTTTTTCCTGAGGAAGCTCCAAACACAGTTGCAAACTTTGCACACTTAGCAAACACTGGTTTTTATAACAACCTGAATTTTCACCGTGTAATCCCAGGTTTTATGGCTCAAGGCGGATGTCCTACTGGTACTGGAACTGGTGGACCTGATTGGGCTATAGCGTGTGAGACTGCACAAAACACTTCTCGCCATACAAAAGGAACGCTCTCAATGGCTCACGCTGGACCAAACACAGGTGGAAGTCAGTTCTTTATCACTTTTGCAGCTACTCCACATCTTGATGGTGTTCATACAGTTTTTGGTGCGATAGAAGAAGATGACGCAGAGAGTTTTGCAGTTCTAGACTCTATCCAAGGTCAAGATGCAATTAACTCTATAGAAGTTTTAGAGACAAAGTAATTTAAAAATACCACCTAGATCCACCTCTCCCGAGGTGGATCTACAAGAAAACGAGAAGAGGAATTACAAATCTTAGTTCATATCTGTTGTAGCGTAGATTCACATTTTTTCTTACAAAAACTTCAACTTGATTTTCCTGATGAAAAACTCATAGCTTTTTTCTACGATCCAAACATCCATCCATATTTAGAATACAAACTCAGACTTTTAGATGTTACTAGATCATGCAAGAAACTTGGCATTGAACTTATTGAGGGTGAATATGATTATGAGAGTTGGATGAGTGCTGTAAAAGGTCTTGAGAGGGAGAGAGAAAAAGGTGCTAGATGTGAAGTGTGTTTTGATAGACGCTTTGAAGTTAGTGCAAAAAAAGCTCTTGAACTTGGTGAGAAAAAGTTCACAACCACTCTTCTTGTAAGCCCTCTAAAATCTCAAGAACAACTAAAAAAAAGTGGTGAAGCTTTTTTTCTAAAACACGGAGTTGAGTTTATAGCACTTGATTATCGCTCAAATGGTGGCTCGCAAGATCAAGCCCAAGTTACAAAAGAGGAGATGCTCTATAGGCAAGACTATTGTGGATGCATCTATGGTTTGACTATGCAAAGAGAAGATCAAGGTCGCATCATGGATGAGATGTTCTCACCAATCTCAAACACTACACTTCCTGCTTCCATAGAAGATCGGCTTGAGATCTATACAAAAAGAGTTGAACTTGAAGAGAAAAACATCGCCTACAAGATAGTAAAAGAGAAGTTTTTAAACTACCGTATTTTTAGCCTTAACCTCACTAAAGGCAAAAATGAAATTATCCCAGCTTACTCACTTTGCTACTCCATGCTTGATAAAAAAAAGGCTGATGGACGCATAGAATTTGAGGACAAAAATATTTACTATTTCAACCGACAAGAGATTAAATTTATAGACTTAAAACATTTCAATAAGCTATGTAGATCTAACTATAAAAGTATAAAAGAGCTGATCTTCAATCCCCCAACATTTGACAAAGAACTTAACATTAGAAAACTTATAGATCCAAATCCATACTCTTTATCTCCTATCATCATAGTTGATCTCATATGTGATACTAAACTCACAATAACACTAAATGCCACAACTTACCAAGACACTAAAGAAAAACTAATGATTATATAATCTTTTTTTAGCTAAAATATCCAAAAATTACTATAAGGCTTCTTGACTATGATTATGGATGTTATGGAAATTCAAAAGATTATACCTCATCGATTCCCTTTTTTACTGCTTGACCGTGTAACTCACATTGTAAAAAATGAAACTCTTGTTGGTTTTAAAAATGTAACTATTGGCGACAATGTTTTTCAAGGGCACTTTCCAGGTCACCCTATTTACCCAGGTGTTATGATATTAGAAGGAATGGCTCAAGCTGGTGGCATACTTGCTTTTAAAAGCATGGACGATATGACCGAAGAAGAAGCTGCAAACAAAGTTGTTTACTTTATGAGCATTGATAAGGCTAAATTTCGAGCTCCCGTAAAACCAGGTGATAGACTAGAATATCATATCAGTGTTATAAAAAACAAAGGTGCTATTTGGATGCTAGAGGGTAAGGCTTATGTTGATGATGTTTTAGTTTCTCAAGCTGAATTAAAAGCAATGATAGTAGATAAATAATTAAAATTTATGAACAAAAAACACAAGTTTAAAATAAAAAGAGACTAAATGTCAAACAATAAAATTTCCCCTCATGCAATTATAGAAGATGGTGCAAAAATTGGCAAAGATGTTGAGATAGGAGCATTTTGTTTTATCTCAAAAAATGCAATTATTGGTGATGGAACTAAGATAGCACAGAGTTCTTGCATCTACGGAAAAACAACTATTGGAAAAAACAATATTATTTTTTCTCACTCTGTCATAGGCTCAATCCCACAAGACTTGAAATATGCTGGAGAAGATGTTGAACTTATCATTGGTGATAATAACAAGATAAGAGAGTTTACACTCTTCAACCCTGGAACAAAAGGCGGTGGTGGAAAAACTATCATAGGAAACCACAATCTTTTTATGGGTTATGTACATTTAGGTCACGATGTTATCATTGGAAACCACTGTATCCTAGCGAATGCTGCAACTTTGGCTGGACATGTTGAAGTTGGAGATTACGCTGTTATTGGTGGAATGACTCCTATTCATCAGTTTGTTCATATTGGAGATTATGCAATGATTGGTGGTGCTTCTGCACTTGCCCAAGATGTTCCTCCTTTTTGTATGGCTGAGGGAAATCGTGCGACACTTCGTGGACTAAACCTAACAGGACTAAGAAGAAGTTTAGATAGAGAAGACATAAATGAGCTAAAATCTGCTTATAGAGAGCTATTTGAGTCTGGTAAACCTTTAAAAGAGAGTGCAAGTGAGCTTATTGAGACAACTCAAAATCACTATGTTAATGATCTTTGTGACTTTGTATTAAAGACAAAAAGAGGCATACCATTTGAGAGAAAAAGTAATACTCAAAGAAAAAATAATGAAAAAGTTTAGTGATACTGATGAGTAAAAAGGAAGTAAAATATGATTCATAGACATTGTAGTTTTTGTGACGCAAGTGAGAGCGAGGAAAATCCACTAATAGCTGGTAATGGTGTTTACATCTGTAAAAACTGTGTTATCTCAGCTTATAAAATAATGTTTGGCGATGAGAAAGAGTCTTTAAGAGTAAATGATGAAGAACTCCTAGAAGCTGTAAATAACTTGATGACACCAAGAGAATTAAATGAATTTTTGGGTGAGTATATTATTGGTCAAGAGAGAGCGAGAAAACTCTTAAGTGTTGCAGTTTACAACCACTACAAAAGAATCTTTAAAACAAAACATATAAAAGATGATGATACAGAGATAGCAAAATCAAATGTTTTACTAATAGGTCCAACAGGAAGTGGTAAAACTCTTATGGCTCAAACTATTGCAAGAGTTCTAAATGTACCGATTGCTATTGCTGATGCAACGAGTTTAACTGAGGCTGGATATGTTGGAGAGGATGTTGAAAATATCTTAACAAAACTCATCCAAGCAGCTGATGGTGATGTAACTAGAGCTGAGCAAGGCATAGTCTTTATAGATGAAGTAGATAAAGTTTCACGCATGAGTGAAAACAGATCTATAACAAGAGATGTCTCAGGCGAGGGAGTCCAACAAGCACTTCTAAAAATAGTTGAAGGTGCAGAAGTAAATATCCCACCAAAAGGTGGTAGAAAACATCCAAACCAAGAGTTCACTACTATAAACACTACAAATATTCTATTTATCTGTGGTGGTGCTTTTGATGGTCTTGATGAGATTTTAAAGAAAAAACAAGGCGATAATGTTTTAGGTTTTGGACATGACAAAAAGAGCAAAGAAGAGAGAAAAATGACTTACGACATGGTAGAACCAGATGATCTAGTCTCTTATGGTCTTATACCTGAATTAGTTGGAAGACTTCCTATCATCGCTTCACTAAATGAGATAAGCCAAGAGGATATGGTTCGCATCCTAACTGAGCCTAAAAACTCTCTAATAAAGCAATACAAAAAACTATTTCTTATAGATGAAGTAGAACTAAACTTTGAAGAAGAAGCACTAAAAGCAATTGCCGCAAAAGCTATCAAAAGAAAAACAGGAGCACGTGGACTTCGTGCAATACTCGAAGAAAATATGATAGATATAATGTATGAACTTCCTGATTATGCTGGTTATGAAGTTTTAATAACTGCTGAAGTTATAAATGAAAATGTAGCACCTGTATATATAAAAAAATCAACTAAAAAGATAGCGTAAGTATCGATATGAACCTCGATACTATTATAATTAAATGACACAACCAAATTAAGGACAAAAGATATGATATTTAACAAACTAGTAGGGCTTTTTTCTAACGATTTATCTATAGACTTAGGAACTGCAAACACTATTGTTATTGCAAAAGGTCGCGGTATTATTATAAATGAACCATCAGTTGTTGCAGTAAAAACAGAAAGATATGGACATCAAAAAGTCTTAGCAGTCGGGCATGAAGCTAAAGAGATGGTTGGTAAAACTCCAGGAAACATCAAAGCTATTCGCCCTATGAGAGATGGTGTTATTGCTGATTTTGACATGACTGAAAAGATGATTAGAAAATTTATAGAAAAAGCACATGGAAGAACTTCTCTAATAAGTCCTAGAATCATCATATGTGTGCCTTATGGTTTAACTCAAGTTGAGAGAAAAGCTGTTCGTGAATCTGCTCTTAGTGCAGGTGCTCGTGAAGTATTTTTGATAGAAGAGCCAATGGCAGCTGCAATTGGAGCAGGCATTGATATTCGTGAACCACAAGGAAACTTAGTTGTTGATATCGGTGGTGGTACTACTGAGGTTGGTGTTGTATCTCTTGGTGGTTTAGTTCTCTCAAAGTCAATTAGAACTGCTGGAGATAAACTTGATAAAGGTATTATTGATTATGTTAAAAAGAAGTACAACTTACTTATAGGTGAAAGAACTGCTGAAGAGATTAAGATAAACATAGGAACAGCTGTAACACTTGCTGAAGAGCTAACTATGGTTGTAAATGGTCGTGACCAAGTTGAAGGACTTCTTAGCTCTGTTGAACTTACAAGTGAAGATGCAAGAGAGGCCATGAAAGAGCCTTTAAAAGAGATAGCTGAAGCACTTCGTGATGTCTTAGAGAAGATGCCACCAGATCTAGCTGGCGATATTGTAAATCACGGTATTATTTTAACTGGTGGAGGAGCTCTTATTCGCCAACTTGATAAATATCTAGCTGATATTGTAAAAGTTCCTGTTTATGTCGCTGATGAGCCACTTCTAGCAGTTGCTCGTGGTACTGGTCGTGCCTTAGAAGAGATAGACCTACTCCAAGAACTTTTCGAAAATGAATAAAGAGCTTTTAGGCTTTTTTCTACTCTTTATCGCACTCTTCGTGAGTGCCTTATACTACACAAACACTATCCAAGGCCCATTAATTTCGGCTCTTAACTACTTTAAATCACACTATCACAACTCAACAGAGTTTGTACAAAATAGTATTGATAAACATATTTTTCAAGCAAAAACAATAACTTCACTAAAAGATGAACTTCATAATTACGAAAACAATCATCTCGTGATGCAACAGATGGCATCTGAGATAAATGATCTATTTAAAGCAAACAACTCTGAAATTACTATTGACCCAAAAGTTCAACTTGTCCGCGCTTTGTCGTATCAAAAATTTGGTGATTTAAATAGGGTTTGGTTAGACATAGATGACTATAATGCTTCTAAGATCTACGGTTTAACATATAATGAGCTTGTAGCTGGAATAGTAGTTCCTCAAAATAAAAAACCATTAGGACTTCTAAATAGAGATATTCAAAGTTCTTATGCTGTTTATGTTGGTAAGACAAGAGCACCTGGAATAGCACATGGAAACAATGCAAAAAATCTAGTAGTAAAGTTTATACCTGCTTGGTTTAAAGTAGAAGTTGGAGATGAAGTTATTACTTCTGGTTTAGATGAGATCTTTTTCAAAGGCTTAAAAGTTGGTCGAGTTATCTCTGTAAGTAAATCTCAAGGTTATCAAAATGCTCAAATTGAGCCCTACTACGAGTCAAACGACCCAAACTATTTTTATATAATAAGACAAACTAGATGAAATACATTTTAACTCTATTATTAATTTTTTTTAATCTTCAAGCAGAAGATAAAAAACAAAATCTCATAATAGGAGCTGGTGCATTTTTTCAATCTCAACCATATGAAAATGTAGATGCAACCATCTTACCTAGCCCCGTAATCTTCTTTGACAACTCCATCATATATATACAATGGTCAAGAGCTGGAGTCTATTTTTTGGGAGATAGAGATGAAGATTTTGCATGGGGATTTTCACTGACTGCTCAACCAAGAGTCTATGGCTACAAAGCAGATGATATAGCTGGTATGGATGAAAGAAGGAAGACATTTGAGGGCGGTTTAGCTTTTAGTACAAAAAAAGGACCTGCTCATCTAGAACTGATGCTATTAACTGATATCTTAAATAGACATGACTCTTGGATTTTAAAGAGTGAAATGGGCGTTGACTTTAAAATTGGAGATTTTTCATTTTATCCTAGTCTAATTTTGGTGTATGAATCTAGTAAATTTTTAAACTACTACTATGGTGTTAAAAAATCAGAAGAGTTAAAAAACAGAAAAGCTTATACTCCAAACGATGGTTTGTCTGTAGGAATTCAAACTTATATAAAGTACCCTATCACTAAAGATATTTCTACTTTAGTAAACCTTAGAATAGATAAACTCTCAAATGAAGCAACCTCTAGTCCTATAGTAAATGAAGACTATCTCTACTCAGGACTTCTCTCTTTAATATACACTTTTAAGTACTAACACAAAATTTTTATAATCAGCACTACATACATATAGCTTTATTTACTTTAATTTTACGGCTTGCATATTTTATTCGAAAATCTGTAGTACTACAAATTAAGAAGCTAGTGCATCTCATCAAAAATTAAGTGCTTTTTGAGTAAAATCGCGCTTATTATCTATAACTTTCAAGTAGACAAAGTCTTTTTTTTGTAACGGACTTTACGCAAAGGAAAAAAATGCCAAAACGCACCGACATTCACACGATTTTACTTATAGGTTCTGGTCCTATTATTATTGGTCAAGCTTGTGAGTTTGACTACTCAGGAACTCAAGCTGTAAAGACTCTAAAAGAGCAAGGTTATAGAGTTATTCTTATCAACTCAAATCCAGCAACTATAATGACAGATCCAGAGTTTGCAGATAGAACTTACATAGAGCCAATCACTGAGGATGTAATAGCACGCATCATCAAAAAAGAAAAAGTAGATGCAGTTCTTCCAACTATGGGTGGACAAACTGCACTAAATGTAGCTACTAGTATGTTTGCAAAAGGCATGTTAGAGGGTGTGGAGTTTTTAGGTGCATCTCCAGAGGCTATACATAAAGGTGAAGACAGATCTGCTTTTAATGAAGCGATGACAAAAATCGGTATGGATCTACCAAAGAGTCGTAATGCTTATAGTGTTGATGAAGCGATGGAAGTAGCAAAAGAGATAGGTTTTCCAGTCATCTCTAGAGCCTCTTTTACACTTGCTGGCGGTGGTTCAGGTGTAGCATACAACATGGAAGAGTTTAAAAAACTAGCACAAGAAGGCATCTCTGCATCTCCAGTTAACGAGATAGAAATCATGGAGTCGATGCTAGGTTGGAAAGAGTATGAAATGGAGGTTATCCGTGATAAGGCTGATAACTGTATCATAGTCTGTTCAATTGAAAACTTTGATCCTATGGGTGTTCACACAGGCGATAGTATTACAGTTGCCCCTGCTCTAACTCTAACAGACAAAGAGTACCAAAGAATGCGTGATGCTTCTTTTGCAATTTTAAGAGAGATTGGCGTTGATACTGGCGGATCTAATGTTCAGTTTGCAATAGATCCAAAAACGGGCAGAATGATAGTTATTGAGATGAATCCTCGCGTTTCAAGATCTAGCGCACTTGCATCTAAGGCTACTGGTTATCCTATAGCAAAAGTAGCAACTCTTTTAGCAGTTGGTTATACTTTAGATGAGATTACAAACGACATAACTGGAACTCCTGCGGCTTTTGAACCAGTTATCGACTACATAGTAACAAAGGTTCCTCGCTTTACTTTTGAGAAGTTTCCAGAAGCAGTAAGTACACTAAGTACAAGTATGAAGTCAGTTGGCGAGGCTATGGCAATTGGTAGAACTTTTAAAGAGTCTATGCAAAAAGCACTCTGTTCACTTGAGACTGGTATTTGTGGTTTTGAGCCAATGGAAGGTGATGATGAGTTTATAAAACACGAAATTCGTCGTCCAAATGCAGATCGTGCACTCTATGTGGCTGAAGGATTTCGTCGCGGTATGAGTATTGAGGAGATGTTTGATACTTGTGCTATTGATCCATGGTTTTTATATCAACTTCAAGAGATAGTTGAGTCTGAGAGCACAATCACAAAAGAGATACTCCAAGATGCAACACTTATGAGAAGCATCAAAGTTGATGGCTTTTCTGATAAAAGAATCGCTCAGCTTATAAGTAAAGAGCAAAAAACAACAGAGATGCAAGTCTATGATGCTAGAAAAAAACTAGGAATATCACTAGAATTTAACGAAGTTGATACTTGTGCAGCAGAGTTTGAAGCTCTTACTCCTTATCTTTACTCAACTACAAATATCACTGCTTCACCTGATGCTAAAAACAGAGTAAGTGATAAGAAAAAAGTGTTAATCCTTGGTGGCGGACCAAACAGAATCGGTCAAGGTATAGAGTTTGACTACTGTTGTGTTCACGCTGCTTTTGCGCTTAAAGAGATGGATATAGAGACTATTATGTATAACTGTAATCCTGAAACAGTCTCTACTGACTATGACACTTCTGATGTTCTTTATTTTGAACCTATTGATTTTGAACATGTTAGAGAAGTTATAGAAAATGAGCAACCAGATGGGATCATAGTTCACTTTGGTGGGCAAACTCCTCTAAAGTTAGCAGATGGTTTAACAAAGATAGGAGCGAAGATTGCAGGAACTCCATCAGCTGTTATAGATCTAGCAGAAGATAGAGAGCAGTTTTCTAACTTTGTAGAAAAACACAATCTAAAACAACCTGCAAATGGCTTAGCAAGAACAAAAGAAGAGTCTTATCTCATAGCCGAAAAGTTAGGCTTCCCTGTTTTAGTTCGTCCATCTTTCGTTCTTGGTGGTCGTGGGATGAGAATAGTCTATACACAAGATGAACTTAAACAGTATATGGATTTAGCTATCTCAGTTTCAAATGAAGCTCCTGTTCTTATAGATAAGTTTTTAGATCAAGCTATAGAGCTTGATGTTGATGCTATTTGTGATGGTACGGATGTTTATATCGGATCTGTTATGCAACATATCGAAGAAGCTGGAATACACTCAGGAGATAGCGCTTGTTCACTCCCTCCAGTAAACCTCTCAGATGAGATGATTCAAAGAGTAGAAGAACAAACTCAAACTATAGCACTAGGACTAGGTGTAATTGGTCTTATGAATGTTCAATATGCAATTTATAGAGATGAGATCTATCTTATAGAAGTAAATCCAAGAGCATCTAGAACTGTTCCTTTTGTATCTAAAGCTACTGGGATGCCACTAGCAAAAGTTGCAACTCGTGTTATGGTTGGTGAGAGTCTTAGAAGTTCACTAGCGTACTACGACAAGTACGATATAGTCCAAGAAGTCAATGGTCTGTTAAAGCCAAAACTAAAAGGTCACATTTCTGTAAAAGAAGCAGTTTTTCCTTTTCATAAACTCTATGGCGCAGATCTAGTCTTATCTCCGGAAATGAAGTCAACTGGAGAAGTTATGGGAATTAGCTCAAACTTCGGAATTAGTTTTGCCAAAGCTCAACTCTCAGCTGGAAATAAAATACCAAAAAGCGGAACTTGCTTCTTATCTTTTGTAGATAGTGACAAAATACACGCTTGTGAGATAGCATCAGGACTACACAAACATGGTTTTAAACTAGTAGCAACCAAAGGAACTCAAGCTATAATTCAAGAGGCTGGCATCCCTTGTGAAGTAGTTTTAAAGATTTCAGAAGGTCGTCCAAATATTGAAGATAGTATGAAAAATGACGAAATTGCTATGGCAATAAACACATCTGATAACAACACTTCTAAAAAAGATGCAATAGTAATTCGCCAAGAAGTTTTAAAGAGAAACATTCCTTACTTTACAACTCTTAGTGCTGCTAGAGCACTAATTTTAGCTCTTGATGAGATTGGTGATGACTCATGGTTAGACTCAAAAGCTCTACAAGATTTTCTCGCTTAAGCGTGAGAGTTATTTTAGCTCAAACCGACACTACTGTCGGTTTTTTATCTCAAAATAAAGAAAAACTTAAAGAGATAAAAAAAAGAAGCCATGATAAACCCTTTATTAAAATCTATAAAGATTTCAAATCTCTCAAGTTATCAAAAACAAGAATCCCTCAAAAGTTTAAAAATAGCGTAAGACGCGCTAAAAAAACTACTTTTATAGTTAAAAACTCTTCATTTAGAGTGAGTGTTAGTCCCCTAAATTCTCAACTGCTTCGAGATCTAGCGTGGCACTACTCTACTTCTGCTAATGATTCAGGCTTAGATTTTAATATGGAATTTTGCGCTGATAAAGCTGATATAATAGTACAAAACAGAGATGGACTTCATCAAAAAAGCTCTTCATCTTTGTATATTATAAACAATCACACAAGGAGAAAACTAAGATGACAAAAGCTCTTCAAGCACTTTTAACTGGTATGTTTGTGACATTTATTTTGGATTTTTTTATCTTTTTAGGTTTATTAAAAAACTATATAGATTTTTATGAAATCAAAGTTTACTACAATGTCCTATTTGTAGATCATCAAAATATATTTTTATTTATGTTTTTTTCCATAATAATAGGATTTTCTCTAATCTATGTAAAAAATCTTAAAATATCTGCTTTATTTATCTCTCTGCTCTTTATTATCTCACTCTCAACGCTTTATCCTAGCGTAGGTTATGCACTTGGGGAAAAGATGTTTATGCAAAAAAATGTAACTCTCAATGATAAGAAAAATTTCTTTGTTGGAGATATTTACTATGAGGGAAGAGAGATAATCACCTTTTATGATTATGATCTTAAAAAAACAATACTACTAAAGAAAAAGGATTTAATAAGATGAAACATATTTCAAGTTTGGCAGGCGGCGTAGCACTAGGGAGTGCAGGAGTTATTATGATGAGTGTTTTAAGTGGTTGTGAGGCACAGCAGCAACAAGAACAACAACAGCAAAACCGCTTTTTGGTAATTGAGCAACAAGCAAATGGTAAGTATATAGTAACTGAAGAGATGCCAACTGATGGACCAAACAGAGCTATCATCCGTGAAAAAGATGCCAATGGAAATACTATTGAGCGCTTTATGAGCGAAGAGGAGATGAAAGCCCTAGCCGAACAAGAGTATAAAAAAGTTCAAGATGGAACCTCTGAGACTGTTCAAAGCGGAGATAGCAGTGCTGGAATGGGCTTAGCTGGAACTATACTCGCCGTTGCAGCTGGATCACTCTTGGGAAATATGATAGGTAACGCTCTTATGAACAATAAAAACTTTGCAAAAAATTCGGCTAGTACAAACAAGAGTGCTTATAGTCGCTCAGCAGCTTCAAAAGCATCTAAGAGTTCGTCTTCTAAAAAAAGTTTCTTTGGTGGAAGTAATTCAAGAACTTCATCGCAAGGTAGCAGGAGTTATGGCGGATGATAAGTCTACAAAAGATAAATAACTTAAGTGATGCTAACTTAGAAGAACTAGGCTTTACATGGCACACAGATAGTGATACTACAAAGTATATAAATGATGAACTCGTAGTTATTACTCAAGATGAAGCTGAAGCTTATTATAAAGCTGGAAATGAGATCTACGATATGTTTGTAGAGGCGGCTGAATATGTTATAGAGAACAACCTTTTTTTTGAGCTTGGTATTCCTTTTAATTTAGTAGAGATGATAAAAAAGAGTTGGGAGAATGATGTTCACTGGCATATTTATGGTCGTTTTGATCTCGCTGGTGGCATTGATGCTAACCCTATAAAACTTATAGAGTTTAATGCTGACACTCCAACTTCACTTTTTGAGACTGCCCTACTTCAATGGGCGCTTCTTAAAGAGAATGACATGGATGAAGAGAAGCAGTTTAACAATGTTTATGATGCTATAAGAGATAATTTTAAGAGGCTAATTACCTTAGATGAAGAGACAGATCTCTTTGATGAAAGATATGATGGTTGGAAAATACTCTTCTCAAGCGTAGAGGGAGATGATGAAGAAGAAGCTACAACAAGACTACTTCAACAGATCGCGACTGATGCAGGCTTTAACACAAGTTTTGAGTACTTAAACAATGTTAGATTTGACGAAGAAGGAATTTTTGATGGGGATGAGAACCAGTATGAGTACTGGTTTAAACTCTACCCTTGGGAAGATATAGGAAGTAGTGAGCCAGAACTTGCAACTACACTAAACACTATTATGCAAAACCAAAAAGCTATCATCTTAAACCCTGCATATACACTTTTGTTTCAATCAAAAGGCATTATGAAGATTATTTATGATCTATTTCCAGATAGTCCATACCTACTTAAAACTTCTTTTGAACCATTAAATGGTCTCAAACAAGTTGAAAAAACTGTTTTTGGCAGAGAAGGTGCAAATACTAAAATCTTAAGTACTAATGGTGATGTGATTGAGCAAACTGATGGAGAGTATGGTAACTATAAAAAAATCTATCAAGAGTATGTCGAGTTTGCCAAAGATGAAAATGGAGCAAAATATCAAGCTGGTCTCTTTTTCGCATATGAATCTTGTGGTCTTAGCTTTAGAAAAGGCTCAGAAATCATGGATAATATGAGTAAATTTGTAGGGCATGTTATAGTTTAGAAGTTGCATATGTGCGAAGAGATATTTTCGCACATATATTTTAAATATCTACTACTTTTTACACTTACTAGCAGTTAAATTTTTTCTATTTTTCTCTATAGTTTTTGCGCCAATTCCCTTAACTTCTGCAAGTTCATCAACACTTTGAAAACACTTTGCTTCTCTATGTTTTACAATCATCTCAGCTTTACTTCCACCAATACCACTTAAAGTACTTAACTCATCTTTACTTGCTGTATTTATATCTATAGCAGCAAACAACATACTAAATCCCAAAATAACCATAGCTAAAATCTTCATTTTAACTCCTTTTTTTGATCTTATTTAGTATATTATAATATTTTATATATACAAAAAATGATTATTAATATTTAAAACTATTTATAAAAGATTACTATTTGTTACAATCAGTTAAGCTGATGATCAAATTCTGGAACTATCTCTTTTAGTTTTTTTAGTTTATTCTCACTTTTTAAAAGCTCTTGTATATCTTTGTTTAACTGCTCTATATCATAAACACTTGGTCTTGCCACAGTTATAGACTCATACTCTGTTTGACAGTCAGTGTCATCTAGAAGTAACTCTTCAAATAGTTTTTCTCCAGGACGAAGTCCACTAAATTCTATTTCTATCTCTTTCTTACCACTTAGTTCTATCATCTTTTTAGCTAGATCTACTATCTTAATAGGTTCACCCATATCAAGAATAAAGATCTCTCCACCACTTCCAATAGCTCCAGCTTGGAGCACTAACTCACACGCTTCTGGGATTAGCATAAAATATCTTGTAATATCAGGATGTGTTACAGTTATATTTTGTCCATTTTCTATCTGAGATTTAAACTTAGGGATAACGCTGCCGCTACTACCAAGTACATTTCCAAATCTGACTGCAACGATATCTGTAGAACTTCTTTTACTATTCTGCGCATATAGTTCACAGATTCTTTTTGTTGTTCCCATAACATTTGTAGGTCGAACTGCTTTATCAGTAGATATAAGTACAAACTTCTCAACTTTATGCTTTATAGAGATATCTACTGCATTTTTAGTGCCTATGATGTTGTTAATGATAGCTTCATCAATATTTGCTTCAACTAAAGGCACATGTTTATATGCAGCTGCATGGATAACTATTTGCGGTTTATGAAGCTTAAATGTTTCTTCAAGAGCATCTCTGTCTATTACACTCTGCATTACACAAACTTTCTCAACCTTTGTAATCTCTTCTGCAACTCTATAAAGATTGTATTCACTATTGTCTAAGAGTATAAGTTTTTTTGCACCAAACTTCTCACACTGTCTCGAGATCTCACTACCAATACTTCCACCAGCACCAGTTATTAGTATGGTTTTATCTTTTATAAAACTCTCTATCTTTTTCTTATCGAGATCTTTAGGGTTTCTTGCTAAGAGATCTTCAACTGAGATCTCTTTTAATTGAGTTGAAAAATCTTTTGACTCAAGTATCTCATCTATAGATGGAAGGATTTTTATCTCATGAAAATATTCATTTAGTTCGTTATATATATTTTTTGTAATATTTTTTGAGATGGAGGGCATTGCAATGACTAAAAGATCATACTTTTGTCCTTTTATTTTTCTCTTTAGTCTCTCTTTTGAAATAACTTTAATAGCATCTATGGAACGATTTTGAAGCACCTTATCATCATCTATAAAACACCTTACTTTATACTCACTATGGGCAAACTCACTCTCTAACTTTATCCCTGCTCTTCCTGCTCCATATATAACTACTGATTTTGTTTTTTCGATCTTTGAGCGGTTGATAATGTAGTAATAAAGATACATAGTAAAGTTTATGCTAAAGAGGTATATAAATAGTTCTGAGACCATAAAAGAAAATCTAATCTTTCCATAGAATATAGGCAAGTAGAGTAAAAATGCAGCTATATAGACCACACTCTTTGTTAAAAATGTTTTTTGAGAAACTTTAGACCATGAGAGAGAGTAGTCGCTAAAAAAAGCCACCGAAGCAATCATTCGGATAGCTACAACACTTAAAACAATATAGAGTTCGAACTCTTGATGATATATAAAAAATGTCCACCAAAATGTTAAAAAACTAAAAACTATAATGACTAAAAAATTTAAAACACGCTTATCTATGTTGAACATTTAGTCGCTCTTTAAGTATCTTCTTTCCAGCTTCAACACCAGGTTGGTCATAAGCATTTATGTACATAAACTTTGCACATAGAGATGTTAAAAGCTCATACTCATACATCAAGCTAGCAATGCTTGTCTCACTCACTCCATCTATGGTTATCACATCACATGGGATATCATTTAGGTTGTTTATAGATTCTATGGTTGCGTCTGCTTGTTGGTTTATGAGGTATGAAAACTTGATACCATCGATATAGTCTAACTCTTCAAGCCCTTCTAATTTAACATGAGGAATCTCTAGATCACTTGCAAAGTCTTCTACTTTGATAACGGTAACTGTCTTATCTCTTTTACCCTCTACTATAAGTTGTAAAAATGAGTGTTGGTCTATAGGACCTATAATTCCAATTGGCGTTAAACCTTGTCTACTTGAGTTTATGTCTATTTTACCCAAACTCTCTCCCCAAAGTTGTATATACCAGTCGTTAAAACCCTCTAGTCTTGAAGAGTAAGAAAAGACGACATTTATGTTGTAATTATGCTTATACTCAGCGAAAAATCTCGCTTTTTTAAGTAGTCTCACATAAGCCTCTTCTTTATCAAAGAAGCTATTATATATCTTTTTAGCACCACTTAAAAGTTCATCTATATCTATCCCAACTATCGCTAAAGGAACTAGACCAACTGCACTAAATACTGAAAATCTTCCACCTACATTTTTTGGTATCTCAAAACTTTTTATAGAGTTTTGCTGTGCGTAGTAATTGAGCTTAGAATCACTCTCCGTGATAACTAGAGTATTATCCTTATTGCACTTTATCAAAGAGTTTATATACTTAAAGATAGAAACTGTCTCTATAGTAGTTCCTGACTTTGAGATCACCACAAAAAGAGTATCTTTTAGATCTATAGCTTCAAGTTTTGATTTTATATCTATTGGATCTGTAGTTTCCAAAAAATAGAGCTGTTTTTTTAAATTTTTAGAATATTTCAAGTACTTGTAGATTGCGTAAGTTCCAAGTGTACTTCCACCGATACCAATCACCACAATATTTGACTGTTTCACCTCTTTAGCATACTCTTTAAAAGCAGTTGTATCTTGGTGGACAAGGTTGTAGTAACCTATACTCTCTTTCTCTTTTTGTATCTCTGCAAATACATCTTTATCTGAGATGCATGGGTTGAAGTTGTGGGTATATTTCATATCTATTCCTTAAAATTTAATTGAGCTCTCTAGTTAATCTATAAACTAGATTCCGTGTCAAGCACGGAATGACGGATACGCGCCATACTAAACAAACTGTCATCCTGAACAAACAAACTGTCATCCTGAACAAACAAACTGTCATCCTGAACAAACAAATTGTCGTCCTGAACAAACAAACTGTCATCCTGAACAAACAAACTGTCATCCTGAACAAACAAACTGTCATCCTGAACTTGATTCAGGATCCAACTTAATAATTTTTCAAAGCATTCAATTTCTAATGCGTAAAAAAACTGGAAATCTAGGGTTACCCTTTGATGTAAGTCCATAATATTTAAATGTAATTATAGCACCTATTTTTGGTGGATCTGCCCTTTGTGCATCGCTTAATCCACTCCCAATTTTTATAATTTTACCATCTTGCATCTTACATACCAAAGAGCCCACCATATCTTTGTACTTTCCCTTGCCTTTTGTGTAGTTAACTACTTCACACTCTGTATCATTAAAGCTTTTAACTTTTAAAGCATTGTTGTTTCTTTGTGCATAATAATCCAAACTTCCATCTCGAACAACTAAACCCTCAGCACCCTTTATTTCTAACTCTTTTAAGTACTCTTCAAGGTGCTTATTATCTCTTACTTTTATCTGCTTTATAAGTTTTATATATTTTGACTTCTTTACAAGACTTAAGCGCTCTAGAAGTCCACCTTTAGCATTTGGAACTTCAAAAATATTGTAAGTAAGTTCACTCCATCTAGCTTTATCATCCTCTGTGCTTACAATTGAGTTTATGTTTGAGAAGTCTTCTCTTTTGCTCCACAACTCACCATCTAGCTCACAAGAAGGAAATTTTTTTGTAAAAAAACTAGGCGCATTAAAATCATTTCCAGCTCTTGAGATGAGTCTTTTGCCATCCCAATAAGCTCTAACACCATCGAGTTTTTCACTCATATACCATGAGCTTACATTGATATCTTTGCTATATACATTGAGTAGAAAAAGTTCTGGTTTTTTAGCATAAAGAGATGATAAAAGAAGAAAAAGTATTAAAAAGAATTTCATATCAAAGCTTTGATCTTCTCTTCATAGATCTTAGCACCTTCAACTCTCTCATGCTTTAGAGCTCCTTTTAGTAGAAGCTTGTATTTTTTGAGAAGTTCCTCTCTTATCATCTCTCTTTTTTCACCCAAAGAGATCTCTTGCATAAGTTTTTCTAAAGACTGCACACGAAACCTATCCATACCCCAAAACTTTGTACTTAACTGATCAGCAGATCCTCCATACTTTGTAATAAGCTTCTTATCAACTAAACCAATTTTATATTCTTGCGAGACTCTTAACCACAGATCATAATCTTCACAAACCTCTAAAGTCTCATCAAAATACCCAACAGAGTCAAAAAGAGATCTATGCATCAAAGCAGATGATGGTGCTATTATGCAGTGAGATAGTGAGGCTTTAAAGAGATTCCCACCAACTTTTGCATATTTTTTTGCAACTTTAACCTCTTTAGCATCTCTTATCCACTTCTCATCTGTATAGCTTATTAGTAGATCTCTTTGATCTCTATGTAAGTTTGCTTGCTCTTTTAGTTTATCTTCATGCCACTCATCATCAGAGTCTAAAAATGCTACCCACTCATATTTTGCAGATCTTATACCAGCATTTCTTGCACTTGAAACACCAAAATTTTTTTGATATATGTAAGTTATGTTAGGAAAATATTTTATAATTTGAGAGGTTTTATCATCAGATCCATCATCCACTACGATGATCTCTTCTGCTTGATGAGTCTGCGCAAAAACAGATGCTAAAGCTCTCTTTAGAACTTCAAATCTGTTGTAAGTTGGGATGATTACTGAGATCTTCATTGTAGTAGCTTAAGAGTCTACCACTCTTTTATCTCATTATAAATACTATCTCTCTCAACTGGAATAAAGCCGCTGTTTTTTATAAGGGCTACAAACTCATTTAACTCAACTCCATTTGCACTTGCAGCTCCTGCTGCGGAGTTTATAGACTCTCTCTCTATAGTTCCATCGAGATCATTTGCACCAAACTCTTGAGCAACTAAAGCTAGGTTTACAGTTGAAGTAACCCAGTAAGCTTTTATATTTGGCACATTATCTAAGACTATGCGACTGATGGCAATAGTTCTTAAGATCTCATCTGCACTTATATCTTTTTCAATTTTTAAGTAGTTGTTTTCTGTCTGATATACAAGTGGAATAAAAGCGTTAAAGCCCTTACTTCTATCTTGCAGATCTCGTATGCGCATCATATGATCTATGCGGTTTGCCCTGCTCTCAACATGACCAAAAAGCATTGTAACATTTGACATTTTACCTCTTGCGTGCCACTTCTCATGGATCTCAAGCCACTGATCTGATGTAACTTTTCCTTTACAAATATAGTCACGAACCTCTTCATCGAAGATCTCAGCTCCACCGCCAGGCATAGAATCTACACCATTTTCAACCATAAGATCTAAGATCTCATCGTAACTTTTGTTGTACTCTCTTGCTAAAAAGTCAACTTCTGCCGCTGTTAATGCTTTTACATGCATATTTGGATATGCCTCTTTTATCTTCTTAAAGATACCAAGATACCAGTCAAGCCCAGTCTCAGGGTTGTGAGCGGAGACTATATGCACCTCTTTTATCCCGCGACTCTCTACATCTTTTACTATCTTCATGATCTCATCATGTGTCATTGTGTAGGGATTTGGATTTTTTCTGTTTGCTGAGTATGCACAGAACTTACAGATGTCTGCACAAATATTTGTTGGATTTATATGGCGGTTTATATTGAAGTATGTTTTTTTACCATGAAGTGCCAATCTTTTTACATCGGCTAGCTGACCTAGCTCAAAAAAATCCATCTCATAGAGGCTAAGAGCCTCTTCAGATGTGATTCTTTGACCATTTAATATCTTCTCTTTTAAATTCATTTTTTATCCTAAAATTTTGACTTTTGGATTTTTAGCGATAGCACAGACTAGCTCCGCTGCCTCTTTGTTTAGAGATCTTAGCTTTAATATATTTGTAGTAGTATCAGACTCTTTAAAGTCAAATTTTTCATCTTTATTTGTAAGCATGATTATACTCGGATCTACTCCATATTTTAAAAATCCCAAGCTTTGTTTTACTAACTCATCTTCATCTCTATGAGCAATAAGAAGATCCACTCCACCAAAGTTTTTGATAGTAAACTCTAACGCTTTTTGCACCTCATCACTAAGTGATGAATCGCATTTAAGTTTTACGAGATCTGCTTTTTCTAAACTTTCATCACTCCCAAGAACAACCACAGATGCACCTTTTTTTTGTAAGATCTCAGCACTCATCTTTGAGGCTTCACTCTGTCCACTTACAAGTGCAATCTTGCCCTCAAACTCTTGCTTAGATGAAGATTTTTTAAGCTTCGCTTGCTCTAGTTCCCAATACTCAACATCAAAGATCTCAGATGGACTAAGAGCTTTATACCCGCCTAGTTTTTCGGCTTTTAGTATAGCTTCAAAAGTATGCTCATTTATATCTTGGATAATTTTTGCTTCTTTTTTACTTTTGCCAAAACTAAGAGATCCAAGATCTTTTAAAATTGCAAAGTTTGGAGCTGGGTTTAGAAGTATTTCATCTTTTTTGTTATTTTCAAAATATTTAATATATTCATCTACATAAGATTTTAGTTCCATCTCAGCAGATATGAAACTAGAGCAATTTAAAATAGCAGGTACTCTCTTTGTTCGTATCACATGATCTGGTGTTAGAGGTCCTCTTGTAGCTATTTGTTCTACATTCTCTTTTGAGAATTTTTGCGCAAGAGGTGAGTCATTAAACAAAGAGATCGTAGCCTTGCCTTTGAGTTTTGAGGTCTCTTGTCTTATCTTAGCTAATTCTATTAGCTGTTCTGTAGGAAGCGAGGTTTCAACCTCGTTAAGATCTAACGAAAGTCTAGCTCCATTCTCAAGCAAATATTTCTCAGCTAAATCCACAAACTCTATAGTCTTCTCATATGACTCTTTCGCATCATCACTAAAAGTAAAGAGACCATGATTCATTAAAACCATAGCATCTATCTCACTCCAATTGAGATCCTTGGTCATCTCATAAACAAGTTTTGCAAGAACAAAACCGGGCATGATGTAGGGGATGATGAGAACCTTATCTCCATAAAGCTCTTTTATTCTTGTCTTTCCATCCTCTGTATTTGTAATAGTTACAACAGCATCAGCGTGAGTATGATCTACAAATTTGTAAGGGATGATGGCATGAAGAATTGCCTCAACAGAAGGGTTTGGAGCGGATGGGTTTGTCATAGCAAGTCTTTGGTACTTAACCATATCGCTATCACTCAAACTCTCTAGTTTTGCCATTTGAAGTAGCATATCCATCTTTACAGGTGCAAAACCCTCAGCTTCAATGGTTGCTAGATCCCAACCACTTCCCTTTACATATAGTATCTCTTCGCTCTCGCCAAAAAGATTAGTCTCGCTTGATTTTACAGAGGTATTTCCACCACCGTGAAGTACTAAAGAGCTATCTCGTCCTAGTAGTCTTGATGTATAGACTCTAAGATCTAAATCTGTTTTAATCTCACTTGCATCTTCATATAAACTTTTCAAACTATTCCTTAATACTTTTTACTTTTTTAGTTTCTCAAAAATCTCTAAAGCATCTAACTTTTCCCATGGATAATCACTCTGCCCTACTTGTCCACGAGCTGCTACATCAGCATAAAGAAATGTTGTAGCACTTGGGCTATCTAGTCCAAACTTCTTAGTGATCCAGTTAGGAGTTAGTGAGAAGTTTTCACTCACAAAAGTAGAGAGTTTATCATCATCAAGACCTTTACTAACAGTTCCATATGTATCTACCGAAACCGAAGTTGGTTTTGCAACACCTATAGCGTAAGAGAGTTGAACTGAGCATTTCTTAGCAAAGCCCGCTGCAACTATGTGTTTTGCTACCCAACGAGCCGCGTAAAGTCCACTTCTATCTACTTTTGTGTAATCTTTAGATGATTGTGCCCCTCCGCCAATAGGTGCGTAACCACCAAAACTATCAACTATAAGTTTTCTACCAGTCAGACCACTATCATGAAGTGGAGAGTGACTTACATATCTGCCAGTTGGATTTAAATGTATGATTGTTTTTTTAGGGTCGTACAAGTTTGTAGGAAGTCCTGCATCGTCGATCAAACCTTGAAGCAGTTCTCTTACTTCTTTGATGTCCATATCTTCATTAGATGGAGCCGAGACTACTATAGTATGGATCGAAATAGGATTACAATTTTCAAAGTTCTCTTTAGTTCCATAGTCGAGTGTGACTTGAGTCTTTATGTCAACTCCAAGCTTATGGTTGTGTTTTAGTGCATATTGGTAAACTTTGTCACTTAAAACTCTCGCGTAAGTAATGGCCGCTGGCATAAAGTCAGCTGTCTCATTAGAAGCATAACCAAACATGATGCCCTGGTCCCCTGCTCCAGTCTCTCCATCTTCTTGATCTACTCCCTGATTTATATCTGGTGATTGTTGATTTAGAAGAACTTGAACTTTTACATCCTCTGGATATAGACACTGCTCTTTTGTAAAAGCACTCTTTCCATCATAACCGATACCAATAAGTGCATCTTTAACTATCTTTTCATAGTCTTTATCACTAAGTTTTGCCTTTGATGTAACTTCGCCACCTATGATGACATGCTTACCAGCTACAAAAACCTCTGATGCTACTCTACTTTGTGGATCTTCTATGATGAGTCTATCGACTATGCTATCTGCAATAATGTCTGCACATTTGTCTGGGTGACCGGGGGATACTACTTCGCTTGTAAATAAATACATTTTTTTCCTTGAATTATTATCAGTCCACAGGGAATGTTACCCTATAGACTAGTTTGCAAGACACTTTTGATCTAGGTTATAAGCCTGGTGCCTTCCACATTGAAGTCGTGATATTATCATCAACTAACTTTAGTTGCGCTTCATAAGCGCTCTCAAATTTTTGCTTAAGTTCTTTGTAGATCTCATGATTTTTCATATCTGGTTCGTAGGTTTTACTCCATACTACAAGCTTACTTGCAGCATCACACATTGACTCATAGATCCCAGCTCCAACACCTGCTGCCATTGCACCGCCTAAAGCTGTAGCTTCTGTTACTTTTGGGATCTTTACCTTGCATCCTAGAACATCACTAAGGATCTGAGACCATAAAGCCCCACGACTTGCACCGCCTGCAAAGACTATCTCCTTTACTTCAACACCTGTAAACTTTTTTATTTTGTCAAGGTTTATACTAGAGACTATTGCCGCATTTTCTTGCAAACTTCTAAACATAGATGCACGGTTACAGATCTCTGGATCTAGACTTAGATTTAAAAAACTAGGGCTTGCATGGTACCACTTGCCATACTTCATAGAGTCTGAAAATATCGGAATAATGCCGTGTGAGCCAACAGGAACTTTTGAAGCTTTTTCTTCTAAAATAGCATAAGCATCAACGCCCTTCTCTTTTGCTTCAAGTTTCTCTAACTCACAAAAAGCATCTCTAAACCAACGCATAACTAAACCACTAAAAAAGGTAATGCCCTCTGCTTGTGATTGATCTGGAATAACATGAGGATTTACTCTTATGCCCATATCTTTTGGTGCTGGAGTTTTACTTGGTATGTTTACCACTTGTTGCCAAAAAGAGCCGCCTAAAATTGCAGCATCTCCTATCTTTACAACTCCAAGTCCTGCAGATCCAAGCTGAACATCTCCGCCACCCATCACAACTTTTGTACTTGTTGAGAGATCTGTCTCTTTAGCAGCGGCCGCACTTACAGTTGCTATAACAGTTCCAACTTCCACACATGGCACAAAAATATCATCTTTAAGTCCAACTTCTTTTGCCATCTCACTCATCCAGTCGCGAGACTCTAGTGAAAATATCCCAGTAGTCCCAGCATTACTAGGATCTGTAAATATTTTACCGCCTAGCTTTGCTAAAATCCAATCACCTATCATAGAGATTTTCGCTACTCTCTCATAGATCTCAGATCTATTGTTTTTTAGCCACATTATCCTTGGTAAGGCTCCTAGAGCAAAAGTTTGACCTGAGAGAGCGTAAAATCTCTCTTCAATGCCATCAAAATTTTCTTTTAGATCTCTTACCTCTTTTGAAGCCCTAGCATCAACATTTGCAACAGCCCAAAGCTCACGGTCATTTTCATCATAAAGCACGATAGCCTCACGCATACTCGTAGCACTCACAGCTAAGATCTCATCGCCACTTATCCCTGCAAGAGAGATGGCTTTTTTGATGCACCCAACTGTAAGTTCCCAGTTTTTCTCAAAGTCAAAACTCATAGAAGAAGCAACCCCATCTTCAGCCAAATGAGTCCACTCCTCTTGAGCAACGCTTATCTGATTGCCTAAAGTATCAAAAATAACCGCCCTAATACTTCCAGTCCCAGCATCTATAGCCATTAAATATTTCATCTATTTGTTTCCTAAAAATGTTTTTTATCACTCTATTTTTTGTGACAATAATATAATGATTTGCTTTTTTTGTAAAGGACATATAATTTTTAAGGACTTTAATAAAAAAGAGCATAAAATCTTAAATATATGTCAATCTACAACTAATCTAACTAAATAAGTGAAATAAAAGGACATTCAAGGTGTTGATTCAATTTGTGATTTTCTAGTTAATTACGATAAAATGTTCCTTGAATAAATTCTTATCACATATAAATCAAAAGGGAAATTTTGGAAATTAGATATCAAGTTTTTGTTAGCTCAACTTATGCAGATTTAAAAGACGAAAGACAACATGTCCTTCAAGCACTGATGGAAATGGATTGTATTCCGGCAGGAATGGAATTATTTCCAGCAGCCGATGAAGAGCAGTGGGAATTTATAAAAACTATTATTGATGATTGTGATTACTACCTATTAATTATAGGTGGTAGATATGGTTCTGTAACTGATGATGGAATAAGTTATACTGAGAAAGAATTTGATTATGCTGTTGAAAATGGCTTAAAGGTTATTGCATTAATACATAGTGAGCCTAACGATATTCCATTTGGAAAATCCGAACAAGATCCTATTTTAAGAAAAAAATTATTAAACTTTAAAGATAAGGTAGTGGAAGGACGATTAGTTAAGTTTTGGAAAAATGCGGAAGAGTTACCCGGTCAAGTAGCGCTCAGCTTAACTAAAACAATAAAAATGTATCCCGCAGTTGGTTGGGTTCGTGCTAGTAATGCAGCGAATGAAAATGTTTTATCTGAGATTAATGAATTAAGAAAACAGAATCTTGAATTAGAAAGTTCATTAAAAAATTTTACAAGTCAACAGCCTACTATAGTTAAAGATATTGCTGATATAAATTCACTTTTTACTGTCCATGGGTCATACAAGACACAAAAGTCTGCATATAGTATTAATCATACATTTGAAATTAATATTTCATGGAAAGAAATCTTTACTCTAATAGCTCCTTATTTAATTGAACATCCAAGTGATACAGGTGTCAAGTTAAAACTAGCCTCATTACTTCATGAGAAGAATGGTGAACATTCATCTGGGTATTCTATAACTATTAATGATCAAGAATTTAAAACTCTTACTATTCAGCTAAAGGCTTATGGGTTAATACTAACAAATTATACTAAAACTACTAAAGGTGGCATGGCTCTTTTTTGGTCTTTAACACAAGAAGGTGAACAGTTAATGATAGAGTATCGAGTTGTTCGAAAACATGCCTAACAAGTACAAGGAACGCAATAATATACCCTACGGAAAAATTATCGTTTATGACAACCGTTATGTCACAATAGTGTTTACTTAATTAAAAAATTTATATAAGGATTGGTTATGGGGTTATTTGATTTTTTCAAAAGAAAGAAAACAGCTTTAATTCCAAATAAAAGCACTAACCTTTCAGTTAAGGGTCTGAGCATCCATGAAGATTTAATGGAACTAGTTTGGATTGGAGATGGAAAGTATAAAAATTATGAACAATCCAAAGAAAATGAAAATTCATTTGAGGTTGATGGTTTTCGAATATCAATTTCGTTTCAAAATCAAGAAGAGCCAAGTCTGATATATACAAATCAAAAAATCAATAAAATAGAAGATTTAACTTCTATTGAAAAACCATCATATTGGCCAACTTATTCAGAATTAACACCTGAGCAAAAATGGGTATATCTAACACTCCTCTCAAACCCATACAACAGTGCAATAGACATCGGCTTTGTTTTTATCTTATATTATGGCTTAGAAAGACACTTACTTTGTGGGAATTTTGAAGAAGCTATTTCTGTTATTTTAAAATTGAGAGATGTCCATACAAATAAATCATTTCAATCTTATTCTGCAAATGCAATAGTTCTATCATGTATGTTACATAAAAGAGGCGATCTTGTTTTAGATTTTATAAATTCACTAGATAAAGAGCATGAATTATCATTTTCTAATAATTTATTTTTAATCTGTTATTATAGTTTTGATATTCATTTACTTCCAAAAGATGTAATGAGGATGGCCTCTACTTTTGAATTTAACAAAAAAAACTATATAAAAAAACATCCAGAATTATTTTTACAAAGCCTTACTGAAGCAATAGAATCAAAACTAAAAATAGATACTATTGATTTGAAAAAATATTTAACAGCTAGTGAAATAAAAAAAGTGAAACAACAAGAGGTTGGTATATTTGCGAATATGTCAATTATAGATAAGTCAATTACAATTCCACTTCTTTCTGATAATTTTAAATTAAAAAGAGAAATGTATAATTTCTTAGAAATCGCTCACGAGGATGTAAAGAAAAAACTTGCTGAAATGAGAAAAGCAAAAAAGTCCCATACCTCAAAGAAAGAACTTGAATAAAGACATAACAAAACGCAGGAGCCGATATTTGACCTAAGGACGGGTCAAATATTGCTCTCCTTAACCGTTAGCATACATATATTTACATAAACTATTTAAGTTCTACCAATGGGAACTTTGTTATAATACCCCTCATGAGAATAATTTCAAAAAAAACTCTTAAAGACTTCTATATGAACCCACAATATTCAGATAGCAAGAGTGCTTTGGAGTCTTGGC
>NZ_JALOAN010000014.1 GCF_023228785.1 Sulfurimonas sp. | reverse complement strand
ATATCTAGATGCAAATATGAGTAAGTTTAATCTAGAAGCACAAAGTTCCATCGCTTATGAAGAGGAAAAAACTTTGAAATTAGCAGAGACTATAAAGCAGATCAAAGGAAATAACTTAGTTAGACTCGAAAATGATTTTACTCTTTATTAGGAAGTGAAGTTTTGTTAGATTAGTGAAAAATATCTTTTTTTTAAACAATTCTACTAAAGAAGAATCAAAATCTTTAAAGATATATATACTAAACTAGCAATATTTAAGAGCCGACATTCAGTCGCTTATTAATCATTTTTTTGTATAATCGCCACAATTTAATAAAAGGACACTACACCCATGGAAATTATAGGTCAATTATTACCGTTTGTTTTTCTAATAGCAATCATGTATTTTGTAATCATCCGCCCACAACAAAAAGAGGCTAAAGCTAGAAAAGAGATGATAGAAGCTCTACAAAAAGGCGATAAAGTCGTTACTAATGGCGGTTTTATAGTAGTTATTCATAAAGTTGAAGAGAAATTTTTAAGTGTTAAGATGAATGATGATGTAATCACTAAAATAGCAAGAGACGCAATCGCAAGAAAGTATGAGGATGAAGCTTAATTACCGCACAGTAATCTTTGCTGTTGCAATAGTGTTTGGGATCTTCTTTTCAGCTCCTTCCCTTCTGCAACTTCAAGATGGAAAAAAAATAACCTTAGGGCTAGATCTACAAGGTGGTTTGCATCTTCTTTTGGGTGTTAAAACCGAAGAAGCTACGAAGTCTCGAGTAAAATCAATAGCGGCTAGTATAAAGCACTATACTCAAAGAGAAGATATCTTAGTTGATGCTCTTACTTTTGATGAGTCATCTATCACATTTTCACTTCTTGATATCGATGATGTTAAACGTGTAAAAAACTACTTAAAAGATACAACCGGAATTAGTATAGATGTAAATGGTGAATCTTTTTTACTAGAACTTACTCCCCCAGAGGTCATAAGAACGCAAAAACAAGCTGTAGATCAAGCTATTGAGACTATAAGAAACAGACTAGATCAGTTTGGCTTGGCTGAGCCTGAAGTAGCTCGTCAAGGGGATGAAAAAATCCTTGTTCAACTAGCTGGTATCAAAACGCAAGAAGATGAGCAAAGAGCTAGAGAGCTTATATCTCGTGCTGCAAAACTTGAACTTATGGCAGTTGATGAAGATAGAGCAGCAAGAGTTCAAAACATGAGCCATGCAGATGCGGCAGCTTATGGTGATGTTATTTTGGATGATGTTAAAAATCCTGATATTAAGTATCTTGTCCGTGAGATTCCAATCCTTGATGGTGGAATGTTAACAGATGCATCTATGGGATTTGATCAAAATAACAGACCACTTATTAACTTTAAGTTAAATGCTGAGGGTGCTGAAATCTTTGGAGATTTTACAGGTAGAAGTGTTGGAAAAAGACTAGCAGTTGTGCTTGATGGCAAAGTTTACTCTGCTCCAAATATCAATGAAAGAATTGGTGGGGGCTCAGGGCAAATCTCTGGAAGCTACACAGTAGAAGAAGCAAAAGATCTATCTATCGCTCTACGTTCAGGTGCACTTTTAGCTCCGATATATGTTATGGAAAAACGTTCAGTAGGACCTAGTTTGGGAGCTGATAGTATAGAAGCTAGTATGATTGCACTTATAGGTGGATTTGTCTTAGTCGTACTTTTTATGATGCTTTACTATAGAGCCGCTGGTGTTGTTGCAAATATTGCACTTATTGCTAACTTATTTATTATTTTAGCGGTTATGAGTCTTTTTGGTGCGACTCTAACTCTTCCTGGTATGGCTGGGATCGTTTTGACTGTTGGTATGGCAGTTGATGCCAATGTTATCATCACAGAGAGGATACGAGAGCTTCTGCTTGAGGGTAAATCTATCCATAAAGCCATAGAAGAGGGCTATGCAAATGCTGTAAGAGCTATACTTGATGCCAACGTTACTACGCTAATCGCAGCAGTTGTTCTATACGCTTATGGAACTGGTGCTATAAAAGGTTTTGCTGTAACTATTAGCATTGGTATTTTAGCATCGATGTTAACAGCAATTTTAGGTACTCATGGAATATACCAACTCCTAGAGTCTAGAATACAAAAGAGCAAAAACAACAGATTTTGGTTTGGAATAAGGGAGTCAAAATGACTCTAGTTAGGAAAATATATGGAATTTTTTAAATATACAAGACCACTTAACTTTATGGGTAAGTCAAAGCTAGCTTTGGCTATATCTGTATTTATGTTGTTAGCGTCTTTTGTACTTCTCATGACAAAAGGTCTAAACTATGGAGTTGACTTTGCTGGTGGAACAATTGTTCAGGTAAAGTACAACACAGAAGCACCAATAGATGAGATGCGAGAAAAACTAAAGTCAAACGAGCTTTTTGATGGTGCATCTATCACAAAATTTGGTACGGCTGATGAAGTAGTTATCCGAATGAAGAGTGCCACTAGTAGTATCACTGTAGATATCGGAGATGTAACTCGCGAAGCATTAGTTGGAACTGGCGAGTATGAGATAAGAAGAGTAGATATAGTTGGACCAAAGGTTGGTAATGAGCTAAAAGAGAAGGGGATAATGTCTTTAGTTCTAGCTACCATTGGGATACTCATCTACGTTGCTTTTAGATTTGAGTGGCGTTTTGCTGTTGCATCTATACTAGCACTTACTCACGACATTATTATAGCTCTTGGGGCTATTGCACTTGTTGGACTAGATGTAAATCTTGATGTTTTAGCTGCACTTTTAACACTGCTTGGGTACTCGCTAAACGATACTATCATCGTCTTTGACCGTATTAGAGAAAATGTAACGGGAAGTAAAAATACAGAGCTTAGTGAAGTGATCAATGAGTCAGTTACAAGAACACTTGCAAGAACAACACTAACTTCACTTACAACTTTCTTTGTGGTCTTTATGCTCTTTATGTTTGGTGGAGAGATTATCCACGCCTTTGCATTTACTCTTTTAGTTGGTGTGGTAATCGGTACTTACTCGTCTATTTTTGTAGCATCACCTATACTTTTATGGTTTGGCTTTGATATAAAAGCTTATCATGTAAAACTAGCTGATAAATCAAAAAGAGAATTAGAAAAACAAAAAATGCGTGATCAGTTTGAATCAGGAGTGATGTAAAAACTCACTTCAAACTACAACTTGACTCATATTTGACATGAGTCAGGTGATACCTTCATCAAAAATAGGTTAATCTCTTAGACTCAAGAAGCAAGCTTATTCAGTCACTACTTAAGTTTTTTTTTGTATAATCACTCAATTTTAGTGTAAAGAATTTTGGTTAAAGGATTGTGATGGATTGGGGTAAAGTAATATATGTATTTTTCTCGTTGATGAGTTTGACATCTATAGCGGGGTTTTTATACGAACATAGTGCAGTAGCACTTTTTGTCGCGGCTAGTCTGAATCTAGTATCAACGGTACTAAAAATAGGTGTTAGAAACTTGCTCTCAGCAGAGCTTTTAGCATCATCACTTGTGGCTGATTTGCATCTTATACCAGCTTTTATCTACTTAGAAGTTGTTGGAAATTTAGAGTGGGCTATAGCACTAACTATTGGTGCATTAATTGCAAATCTTTTTTCTGTTGGACTTGTTTATATAGAGAGTTCCAAAACACACGAAGAATATTAACTTAGGAACTTTTTTTGGATTACAACTTTAAGATTATTGAGAAAACATGGCAAGATTTTTGGGCTAAAAATGATAGTTTTGAACCTAGCGAAGACTTCACAAAAAAGAAAAAATACATATTGAGCATGTTTCCATTTCCAAGTGGAAGACTTCATATGGGACATGTTAGAAACTACTCTATTAGTGATGCACTTGCTAGATACTATCGTCAACAAAACTTCAATGTCCTTCATCCTATAGGCTTTGATAGCTTTGGAATGCCAGCTGAAAATGCAGCTATAAAAAACAACGCAGATCCAAAAGAGTGGACTTATAACAATATAGACTATATGAGGGGTGAGTTTAAAGCTTTAGGCTTTTCTTTTTCAAAAAATAGAGAGTTTGCAACGAGTGATGAACTCTACACTAAGTTTGAACAAGGCTTTATAATTGATATGTACGAAAAAGGCTTAATGTACAGTCAAAAAGGGCTACTAAACTGGTGTCCCAATGATCAAACAGTCTTGGCAAATGAGCAAGTGATCGATGGATGTTGCTGGAGATGTGATACTCCTATAGTAAAAAAAGATATGAATCAGTACTACTTTAAGATAAGTGAGTATAGCGATGAACTTTTAGACTCTTTAAAAAATCTAGAGGGTGGTTGGCCAAAACAAGTTTTGACTATGCAAGAGAACTGGATAGGAAAGTCAAATGGTTTGGCTTTTGATCTGTTTTTTGGTTCTGCTTCTAAAGAAAAACTAAACAACACATTTGACTCTTTTGATGTGTTTACAACTCGCCCAGATACAATTTATGGTGTAACATATACAGCTCTAGCACCTGAACACAAAATTGTCACTTACATGATAGAAAACTCTCTTTTAAGCGATGAAGTAGTCGCTAAAATAGATGCGATGAAAAAGACATCTTCCATAGATAGACAAAAAGAAAAATCTGGTGTAGCACTAAACATTAGTGTAATTCATCCACTTACAAAAAAAGAGATTCCAGTTTGGGTTGCTAACTTTGTTTTGATGGATTATGGAAGCGGTGCTGTTATGGCAGTTCCAGCTCACGATGAGAGGGATTTTGATTTTGCTAAGAAGTATAACTTAAATATAAAGTCAGTCATTAAACCATTTGCTGGAGATGTGAAAGTTGACTCAGCATTTACAGAAGTGGGAGAGCTTTTTAACTCTGGATCTTTTGACGGACAAAACTCTCAAGAGTCTCAAAAAGAGATTATAAAATACTTTGAAGATTCAAAAATGGGTCAAAAAACAACTAACTATAAACTCAAAGATTGGGGAGTGAGTCGTCAGAGATATTGGGGCGCTCCTATTCCTTTTGTGCATTGTGACTCGTGTGGTTTAGTAATGGAGAAAAAAGAAAATCTCCCTATAGCACTTCCAAAAGATGCAGAGATAACAGGTGAGGGTAATCCTCTTGAGAGACACCCCACTTGGAAATATTGCAAGTGTCCAAAGTGTAGTAAAGATGCTACAAGAGAGACAGATACAATGGATACTTTTGTTGAGTCTTCATGGTATTTTTTACGTTTTTGTGCCTCAGAGAGTAACTGGAAAGATGAAGCTTTTTCAAAAGAGCAGATCTCTTACTGGATGGGAGTTGATCAATATATTGGCGGAATAGAACACGCGATACTTCATCTTTTATATGCAAGATTTTTTACAAAAGTATTTCGAGATCTAGGCTACTTAGATTTTGATGAGCCATTTGACAATCTCCTAACTCAAGGAATGGTTCTAAAAGATGGTGCAAAGATGTCAAAATCTAAAGGCAATACTGTAGATCCTGATGCCATTATAGAAAAATATGGTGCAGATACAGCAAGACTCTTTATACTCTTTGCAGCTCCTCCAACTCAAGAGCTAGAGTGGAATGATAATGCAGTCGAGGGTGCATATAGATTTATAAAAAGATTTTATGAGCGAAGTGTAAATGTAGTAAAGTGTAATACTATTCCTAAGATAGAGCACTCAACTCTTAGTAAAGAAGAAAAATTTGCAAGAGTAAAAGTCTATGAAGCACTTGTTCGAGCAAATGATGTTTACAATGAAAGACATACTTTTAACACACTTATAGCAGGGGTTATGGAAGCTTTAAACGCACTTAACTTACAGCAAAACAGTGATGTTTGGAGTGAAGCATACTGGATTCTTAGCTCAATTATGGAGCCAATTATTCCACATGTTTGTTATGAGATAAGCAGTAATTATTTTGGACTTGCTAACCTAAAGCCTCAAGTTGTCCTTGATGAAGTCTTTGTTTGCGACTCTATGATGCTAGGAGTATCCATAAATGGTAAAAGAAGAACTGAGATAGAAGTTAGTACAGATGCTAGCAATGAAGAGATAATTACTCTTGCAAAAGAGGCCGCATCAAAGTGGCTTGAAGATAAAGCCATAGTAAAAGAGATAGTAGTTCCTAAAAAACTTGTAAATATCGTAGTAAAAGGATAGTAGTGAGAATCTTATTGCCCTTTATCTTACTCTTAGTTATTAGTGGATGCGGATATACTCCAAGTTCAAAGTTTGCTCGCGAAGTAATGGGCGAGAAAATAAGTACTAGTATTAGCATATCTGCACAAGATCCTGAAAATACGGTTATCATTAAAGATGCAGTTGATGAGGCTATTATAGAGGTTTTTCACGCTTCACTAAGAAGTAGAGATGAGTCAGATACACATTTGGAAATCTCTATCTCAAACCCAACTTACTCACCTCTTGTTTATGATAAAGATGGTTTTATTATAGGTTATAAGATGAGATTAAATCTAAATATATTAAGACACCATAGTGGCGTAAGTAAGAGATATTCTCTTAATGGAACATATGATTTTTCAGTCTCTCCTAATGCTGTTGTAACTGACCAAGAGAGATTTGAAGCTATAAAATTTAGTGCTGCTAAGGCTATACGCTCTTTTGTTGCTAAGGTTTCAGCTGAAGGTGCAGCTGCTAAAAAAAAGAGTGAATCTAAGGAGTAGTTATGACAGTTGGGACGATTATAAAAAAGACTATTAAAAGACTGGATCTAGAAGGTAAGTTACTTACCCCTGATTTTTATGCTGATGCTTTTTGCAAGGAAGCTCAAAAGGCTGGAGTTGTATATGAAGATTGTGCCCATGTAGATAAATTCTCTAAAACTCTAAATCCAGAGTTCCAAAAAGAGTTAACACAGTATAGAATAACTACTATGGCTGAGTTAGCTAGGTTTTTAATCTCAAGGCTAAATAGAACAAAACCTACTATTTGTACAGAACTCTTAGACGCACAAAATACACTTATAAGAAGAATACTTCAAGTTGTAGAAGTTTTACATAATGCAGAAGCATCGGTGCTTGCAAAAGAGGGCATAAAGCTTTTAAATTCAAATCCAAGTACAACAGAATATGAACACTATAGACAACAATGGATAAATTTTATAACTACTTATGATGACTCTTTTTTAGAAAAACTAAAGTTATTCGCAAGTGTAGATAAAACGAACCTTAAAAAAACTATACAAAGTATAGACTTATCAAAGTTACACTCACAAGAAGGTTCACAACAAAAAGAGTTACAAAAAGTTGTATCTCTTTTGGTTTCATCTTTTGTTCCATCTATCGCATCTAGTGTAAATGAAAAAATTGCAGATTTGAGTAAAAGATTAAATGAAAACCCATCAATAATAGATAATTCAAGCATAGAAAATGAAGTGAAATCAATAATTATGCTTAGAATCGCATTAGATAAAAATAGCGTAAAAGAGATGTTAGCGTCTATAGATGGTGTTTTAGACAAGCTCTCTTTTAGACTAATTGAGATGATAGAACGCTCAGATGACTCAACATTAGAGATTCAAAAAATAAAAAAAGAGTTAGAGTCTTACAATGAAGATGCAGATACAAACTTTAGCATAGCTCATAAAAAACTCTTTATAATTGCTACTGCATTAGAAGAAAACACTCAACTCTTAAGTAGAGATCTTAAAAACCAAAATGGCGAAGTAAAGGTATTGAGTGAAAGAATAAGTAAACTTGAACTAGAGCTCCAAGAGGCGAAAAATGCTTCAAAAGAAGACTTTTTAACAAAACTTTTTAATAAACGAGCTTTAGATGAGCTTTTAAAAGTCAAAGAAGCAGAGTTTGAGAGATATGGGCACAATTTTAGTATTATAATGTTCGATCTTGACCACTTTAAAGATGTAAATGATAACTATGGGCACGAGGCTGGAGATGCAGTCCTTGGTGCTTTTGCAAAGATTCTTAAAAAAGAAGTGAGAAGTGTTGATATAGTTGGAAGATATGGAGGAGAAGAGTTTATAGCTCTTCTTAGTGAAACGGACACAGCAGGCGGAGTTGTTTTTGCCCAGAAGATAAGAGAACATGTTCAGAGGGCTAGATTTATGTATAGAGGTAAAAGAATAGAGGTGACGGTTAGTGCTGGAGTGAGTGAGAGAGTAAATCATACCTCTTTGCAAAACCTTATAAATTCTGCTGATGAGTATCTATATCAAGCTAAAAAAGATGGTCGCAATAGAGTTGCATCTAAAAAATAGTGCAGCTTCAAATATTTTTAGCTAAAAAACCTCTTTTTTATAACGAGATAGATTATACGCGTATGCCTCGTGTATATAAGAGTATAAAAGAGAAATTAGCAAATCCTAAAATAATACATCTTATTGGCACAAATGCCAAAGGTACGACAGGACGATTTCTTGCATCAGCACTCTATAAACGTGGCTTTAGTGTAGGTCACTACACATCTCCACACATCCTAGAGTTCAATGAGCGAGTCTGGTTAGATGGAAGTGATGCTAGTGATGAAGTATTGCAAGAGGCCCACACAAAACTACAAAATATTTTAAAAAAAGAAGACTCGGATGCACTCTCTTATTTTGAATATACAACTTTATTAGCAAGTATAGTTTTTAGTAGTTGTGAATATGTAGTAATGGAAGCAGGGCTAGGTGGGGAACACGATGCTACTGCTGTTTTTGATAAGTTTTTAACCTTAGTGACACCTATAGCTTATGATCATCAAGCATTTTTGGGAGAGAGTATAAAAGAGATTGCAACTACGAAACTTCGTGCTATACAAAATAGTGCTATTTTGGCTACGCAGAGCAGTGAAGTTTATAGTGTTGCAAAAGATCTCGCACTCAAGAATTCTTTGGATATTAGAAAATATCAAGAATATCTTGATACTGAGGATGAACAAAAGATACAAATAATAGCACAAGAGTTAAAGCTAGCTTCCTATCTTGTCGATAATCTATCACTTAGCATAGCAGCTTTAAAGTTTCTTGGCATCAAATATGCTACAGATGATTTTAATGGTGCTAGACTTTTTGGAAGACTAAGTAGATTAGACGATAACATCATAGTTGATGTTGGTCACAATCCTTTAGCTGCACAGGCTATAAAAGAAGCTCTTAGTCCTAAAAAATATGTTTTGGTTTACAACTCTTACAAAGATAAGGATCATGAGCAAATACTTAAGATCTTAAAGCCAATACTTAATAGTGTAGAACTTATAGACATAAATGATAACAGAGCACAGACATTTGAAGTACTTAAAAGAACTTTAAATGAATTAGAGATAAAATACACTAAGTTTAAAAGAGTTGACAAAGATACTTCTTATCTTGTTTTTGGCTCTTTTAGTGTCGTGGAAGCTTTTATTAAAAGTTATAAAGAGTGGAAAAATGAAATATGAATAATCACTTTACAATTACCATCAACGATGATAATGGCGTTAAACAGTTTAACTTGCATCAGATAGTTAAAAAGTTTTTATTGTACATAGTAATATCTATCGGCTTCGTATCTCTGACAGCGGTAGGTACGATTCTCTATCTAGATTACTCAGTTGATCAGATAGAACTAAAGCGACAAAATACTCAAATAGCATATGAAGAACTAAAAGACAAAAATATAGAACTTGATTTAAGTATGAAAGACACTCAGATGAGGCTTTTAACTAAGAAAAAAGAGCTCACTGAAGTTTCAGACTCTCTCTCTGAAATAGAGACACTTATAGGCTTAGCTCCAGTTGCAGATATGTCATTAAAAGAGAGAGTTAGCTTAACAAAGCTAAATTCTGAACATATGGCTACACTCTTACAATTTATTCCAAGTGGCTCTCCCATAGAATATAATGGCGTAACAAGTAAGTATGGCTATAGAGTTCATCCCACATTAAATAGAAAAGAATTCCACCGTGGTCTTGATATGAAAGCACCATTGAAAACACCTGTTTATGCTACAGCAGATGGAATAGTTGAATATTCTGGTCATCATGAAAAAAGTGGTTTTGGAAATCTTGTTATTATTCAACATAATTATGGATTTAAAACTTATTTTGCTCATTTAAACAGTGTTGTGATAAAATCGGGTAAATTTGTAAAAAAAGGTGATCTTATCGCATATACTGGCAACTCAGGAATGAGTAGTGGACCGCATTTACACTATGAGATAAGATTTGTTCAAAGAACAGTAAATCCATTTTATTTTGTAAAATGGAATGTACAAAATTATAAAACCATATTTGAAAAGGAAAATACAGTACCATGGCAATCTTTAATAACAGCGACAGCACACATCAAAATACCAAACCCGACGCAAACACTACCATCATCACAGCTGGCTCTACGATTAAAGGAGAAATGAATCTCTCTTGTAATTTATATGTAGATGGCGAATTTGAAGGAATTATACACTCTAAAAAAGAGGTAAATATCGGTAAAAACGGTCATATAAAAGGCGATGTAAACACTCAAAGACTAGTAGTTCAAGGCTATATAGAAGGAAGTGTAAACGCCCAAAGAGTAGAGATAAAAGCAGCAGGGAGAGTAAACGGAACTATAGAGTCAGCCGAACTTGTTATCGAAGCAAAAGGTGTATTTGAAGGAAGTAGCGTTGTAAAAGATGCAACACCAGCACCAACTCCACAAACATTAGAAATTAAAAAACAAGAACTTAAAGTATAAGAGTTAACTCTTTGCTTTAATAACTTCACAAAAACAAAATCCACTAGGAAATAGATGTCACAAAATAGACTCTTCGAGTACTTTAAAACCCAAAAAAAACAAGATTTAGAACTTTTAATATGTCAAGATGCAAAAGAAGCAGAGGCTCTTAGTAGTGTTGCAAAATTTTTCAACCGTGAAGTTATAGTTTTTCCAGATTTTCGTGCTAGTTTTGGGGATGACTTAAGAGTCTACACAGAAGAGTTACATCAGCTCTTTTTGGGGCTTAAAAAGTATTATGAAAAGAAGCAAAAACCTCTTGTTATATCTCCTTTAAAAACACTTTTATTTCCACTTCCAGAAGCTTCTTTACTTCAAACAAAAACCATAGAGTTTGGCTCTAGCATAGGGCTTAGTGAGTTTAAAGAAAAGATGCTCTTTTGGGGATATAATTTTGTAGATATGGTTCAAGTTCAAGGTGAGATCTCCTTTCGTGGTGATATTATTGATATCTACGCACCTGGATCTAAGCTTCCTGTTCGTATCTCTTTGTTTGATGAGACTATAGAGCAGATAAAGTATTTTGAGCTTGAATCTCAAAGAACACAAAAAGAAGAACTTGAGCAAATTGAGATAAGTCCAGCTTTTTACTCTTTGGATGAGCAGGGTTTTGATGAGCTTGATAAAAGAGTAAAATCAAGTGAGTTTGATTCTTTGGTTAAGGATATTTCATCTCTTGGGTTCTGGTATCTTGAAGATAAGGCTTCAAATTTTTTAACAAACAAAGTAGTCAAACTCTCACAAAACTTAGATGCACTCTTAGTAGATGCATATGCACTCAACAATCCAGTTCTGCCAAGAGAAGATTTTAACCTTGAAGCTTTAAGCTCTAGTGATGATTTTAGAGAGGTTGCAGTTACAGATCTGCATGCTCTGCTTAAAGTCCATAAAAACAAAAAAATAACTATCATAGCGGCAAATGAAGCTTTGATGAAGCAAGCAGGTCTTTTTAATCTTGGTGGTATTAAAGAAGTTTATGCACCATATATACTAAATATCGTCTCAAAAGATGAGCTGATTATCTCACTAAATAAGCCAGAGAAGATTAGAAGAAGAAGAAAAAGTTCCATCCTTCTAGATGACTTAAAGGCTGGAGATTATGTTGTTCATGAAGATTATGGTGTGGGAATATTTGAGAAGATTGAGCAGACAGAGATACTCGGTGGTGTTAAAGATTTTATAGTTATCAAATATGTTGGCGATGATAAGATACTTTTGCCAGTAGAGAACTTAGATTTTATAGATAGATATATCGCATCAGGTGGATCTGTTCCTATCTTAGACAAACTTGGCAAGGGAAGCTTCGGCAAACTAAAAGAGAAAGTCAAAAAGAGACTCTTGGAGATCGCAGGCGTGATAGTAAATACTGCTGCTGCTCGTGAGCTTATTAAAGCACCAAAGATCTTAATTGAGGAAGAAGATCTCATAGAGTTTCAAAAGCTCTCAGGATTTCTTTATACCGATGATCAAAATAGATCGGTTGAGGAGATACTCTCTCAAATGGCTTCTGGGCATATTATGGATAGACTTCTTAGTGGAGATGTGGGCTTTGGAAAAACTGAAGTAGCACTAAATACCATCTATGCAGCTTACAAGTCAGGCTTTCAATCAGCCTTTATAGTCCCTACAACACTGCTCTCAGCTCAGCACTTCAGATCTCTACATGAGAGATTTGAGACGCTTGGAATCAAGTATGCAAAACTAGATAGATTTGTAAGCTCAAAAGATAAAAACGCTATCATAAAAGGGCTTGCATCTGGCGAGATTGATACAGTGGTTGGAACTCATGCGCTCTTTGGTTTAGCTTTTAAAAATCTAGGTGTAGTTATCATTGATGAAGAGCATAAGTTTGGAGTAAAGCAAAAAGAGAAGATCAAAGAGATCTACCACAATGTGCATCTTCTCTCAATGAGTGCAACACCAATTCCTCGTTCACTAAATCAAGCACTGAGTTCTATAAAAACGATGAGTCAGCTACAGACTCCGCCGAGTGAGAGACAGGGCGTTAGAACTTTTGTTAAAGAGTATAATGAAAAGCTTATAAAAGAGGTCATTATGCGGGAACTTCGCCGTGGTGGACAAGTTTTTTATGTACATAATAGTATTGATCATATGCCTATAAAATTTGGAGAGCTAAAAGCGCTAATGCCAGATCTCAGAATGTTGATGCTTCACTCTAAGATCTCCGCGACACAGACTGAGAAAGAGTTACTTAAGTTTGAAGCAAAAGAGTATGATCTTATGATTGCCACTTCCATTATAGAATCAGGTATACATATGCCAAATGTAAACACTATGATAGTAGATGGTGCAGATAGATTTGGAATAGCAGACTTGCATCAGCTTCGTGGTCGCGTTGGTCGTGGACATAGTGAGGGGTTTGCTTACTTTATAGTCCAAAATAAAGAGAACCTAACAGATGAAGCAAAAAAACGACTTTTAGCTCTTGAATCCAACTCCTTTTTAGGAAGTGGATCTGTGTTAGCTTATCATGATCTTGAAATTAGAGGCGGTGGAAACTTAGTTGGAGATGCACAGAGTGGACACATCAAAAACATAGGCTACTCTTTGTATCTTAGAATGCTTGAAGATGCTATCAAGATCCTAAGTAACACAGTTGAGAGTCAAAGAGCAAAGGTAGATATAAAACTTACTATCTCAGCCTTCGTCTCTGATGAAGTTGTTAAAGAGGATAGACTTAGACTAGATCTATACAGAAGACTCTCGCAATGTGAAGATGCAGTCGAGATCTACGAGATAGAAGAAGAGATGATAGATAGATTTGGAGAGCTAGATACTCCAACTAAGCAGTTTATAGAACTTATGGTTATCAAGCTGCTTAGTTTGCAAATGAAGATAAAGAGTATTATGAATTATGGGCAGAATATAACTATAGCTTACCAAAACGACTCTTCACACTCTTCGAGAAAAGAGAGTATCAAATCATCTTCAAAGGATGATGATGACATTATAAAAGCTACTCTTAGTTTTCTAAGAGGGCAAAAACAAAAGGTATTGTAAATGAGAATTGCTTTTATTGGCGACATAGTTGGAAAACCAGGGCGAGATATGATACAAAAACATCTAAAGAGTATTAGAGATGAATATGAGGTGGATTTTGTAATAGCAAACTATGAAAATGCTTCTCATGGCTTTGGTTTAACTTCTAAAAATGCAGATGAATTAGTCTCTTTTGGTGTTGATTGTATGACTGGTGGGAACCATACTTGGGATAAAAAAGAGATAATTCCACTACTAGATACTCATGAGTTACTTCGCCCTCATAACTACCCAGATGAAGTACATGGAACTGGTTGTAAGGTTTATGAAGTTGCTGGGGAGAAACTAGCAATTTTAAACCTTTTAGGACACTTCTCTATGCCACAAGTAGATAATGCTTTTAGAAAAGCTAAACAAGCAGTCAAAGAATTAAAAGAGAGTGGTGTAAAAAATATTTTTATAGACTTTCATGCAGAGGCAACAAGTGAAAAAAGAGCAATGCTTATGATGCTTCAAGGTGAAGTAAGTGCTATAATAGGCACTCACACTCATGTTAGTAGCGATGACTTCCAAATATCAGAAGGCACTGCATATCTAAGTGATATTGGTCTTAGTGGATGTAGAGACAATGTTATAGGAATGGATAGTAAAGCACCTCTAAAGCAGTTTTTAACAGGGTTGAAATCACACTTTGATATACCAAGAAAGTGTAAAAAAATACTTCAAATAGCCATTATGGACATAAGTGATGGTAGATGTTCAAATGCTTTTAAACTAAAATATTTTTGTGATGGACGTATTTTAAAAACTGAGGCTTGGATAGAGTCTTAGGCAGTTATTTTATAATAACTATCATTTGCTAAGTAGGTATTTACCATAGTGTGACGAAGTTGTTTCTCTTGTGCAGATTGTAGATCTGATGGGAGAGTTTTATCTATCTGTGGAGTTTGACTTTGAGTTATTTTTGGCTCAAGAAAGAGCGAAAACGGTTTTGAATTTTGGCTATATGCCTCTTTTGCACTATTTAGCGTGTTTATTTTAGAAAATTTTTGAGTCTCTTTGTCTAGTAATCCATCTTGCATTTTTTGTTTGTTACTAAATGCTTTATAGTTTGAGATGTAGTTTATAGGTAAATTTTGAGCATTTTTTGACTCTAGAGGAGCATACTCTTTTAATCTTGATTCAAAAGATTCACTAGAAGATGATCTCTTCTCTATCTTTTGAGCAGAAGTTTTGTCAGTAGGGTTTGTAGTAATATATGTGTTATATGATGAAACAAACATGATACCCTCCAACTTGTAAAATAACTCTATTATAAGTCATTTTAGCTTACTCTATTCTTTTGTTTTTTTAATCGCATAAGTTTTTTAGACTCAAGTATAAGATTTTTTGCATCATCTGCATCTTTTGGATAGCAAGAAGATGTTAGTTTAAAGTCAAATACTATGGTGTCGTTAGCGCTATAAATAAGTGGAGATGAATCTTTAGTTTCATGTATTCTGTTGATGGTTGATTCTAGGTATTTTTCATCTTTAATTTTGTTAAATAGTATAGCAAACTCATCCACTCCAACTCTAGCTACAATGTCACCATCTCTAACTAAACTCTTTAGGAGTCTACTCAGATGTTTTAGTAACATATCTCCTGCGTGGCGCCCGTAGTTTTCATTGATAGATTTAAAATCACTTAGATCTATAAGGCATAACCACAGAGTTTCATCATCTGTTTTATGGATAAGCTCATCTACTTTTTTTAAAAAACCATTTTTATTTATAAGACCAGTTAGACTGTCATTTGAAGCTGCAAACTTGAGCTCTTCTTCTACTTGTTTTATGTAAGTGATATCTTGACAAATGATAAGATTTTCATAAATTATCTCATCTTTTTGTAGAGCTATTATATTTGTATGAAAAAGAGTCTCTCTACCTTCACTATTAATAGCACGCATAACGCTACTTTGGGCTATGTTAGACTCTCTAGTTTGAAAAAAGTAGGAGAAGTGATTTCCTATCATCATCTCTTTATCTTTTGAAAAGAAGAGTGAACAAGTATCATTTACTTGTGTGATGATGCCATCGCTATCAACATAAAAACTTAGCAGTTTTTTATTTATCAGATCATAATAATGTTTTTGCGTAGATGTCTCTTTTTGCTCTGTTTGAAAGATAAGAGTTTTTTTGTTTATCTCTTGTATAGCATTTGCATACTTTAGTGAAAACTCTGATTTTTTTCTAAAGTAAGCGATCAAAACTCTTTTTGACTTGTTTTGTTCATATATCTCTACTTCAACATTATAAAAAATATCTTTTTTTTGTATCATAGGTATCTCAAAGCTTTTTTGATTATGACTCTTAAAAAGCTTTGTTATCTCTTGCTCAATCCCAATAAACTCCCAAAAAGCTTCTCTTGCATCTGCAGAAAATTTTAGAGAATTTTTGTCATTTGCCATCTCTACTAACTCTTCATTGAAGTCAAGGATATTAAAACTTTGATCAAAGATAAGATATGAAAGGTTACTTTTTTTACATAAAAGAGATGCTATGGACTGACTTAACATGCTATTTCCTTTATTATTTTCGCATTCAATTGTTTAAAGAGATCTTCAACTGCATCCCCACTTAGTGCAGATGTTTTAAAAACACTAATGATATTTGCAGAGAGCCCTTTAATCTGCTCTATGTTAACGCTAAAGTCACTCTTGATATCACTTTTGTTTAGGGCTATACAAATAGGAGCATCACTAACTACGCTTAGAGATGTTTTTATGTGCTCTTGTATAGATTCTATAGTATTCTTACGAGTGAGATCTGCTACTATTATAAATCCTTTTGCACCATTTAAATACTGCTTAAAGATAGGTTTAAACTCAGTTCTTCCTTCAATGTCCCAAAGCATCATGGTAGAGTTACCAAGAACTTTTTTAGATATACTTACCCCTATGCTACTTAGGTATTCTTCGCTAAAACTATTATCAACAAATCGTTTTATTAAACTTGTTTTGCCTGTTGCAAAATCACCAACCATTACTACTTTATATGCAAACATTGTCTTCTCACTTTTTCCATGAAATAATTACGCATCGTGCTTCTTGTGAATCTTTATCAATACCTAACTCTAAGGGAAGTTCATCTCTACCTTGTGCTTTGAGAGTTTGGCTAACTAAAGCTCTGTTTTTTAAAAAATGTTCAACTTCTTTAGCTCTACTAATGGCTAGTTTTTTGTTCATCTCGCTTGATCCAGAAGAGTCACTATAGCCATCTATAGCTATAAAAAACTTGCTCTCTTGTGTCTTTAACAAAGAAGCTAGTTCAATAAGTTTGTCCATCTCACTATCTTTTATCTCTGAAGAGGCTTTGTCAAAATATATGGTAGTTTTTATATCTTCTAAAACTACTTCAATCTCATCTTTTATCTCTTTTACTCCATCTATCTTTTTTAAACTTGCAAGAAGTTTTGCTTTGCTAGACTCACTTGAGACTCTACCTTTTAATTCTACTTTTGGGTAGTTATATGTGTAGCTGATATTTGAATTATACGAAAGATTAAATCCTTGCAAGAGATATGAAATGTTTGAGCTTATCTGCATTGGATCATCAGCTATATTTATAATTATCAGTTCATTTTTAACCCCATGTACACCTAAGATTTCACTCACTTTACTCTCTGCTAGATCTTTGTGAAACTTTGAGGGCACTTCTCCTCTTAAGCTGATAATATTTGAATCTAAAAGTGCATCTATGCGGTAGGATGTAATTTGAGGTGTAGTATAGAGTTTTTGTTTTACCTCAGTTAGTAGTTTTGCATCTTTATTTGCCTCATACCAACTCCATGCAATAAAAAATACAAGAATAAGAGGTAATAAAAATAAAAAAGGATGAATTTTTTTTGAACTCTCTTGTTTAAGTGATTCACTTTTTAATAAATATGATATTTTTTTATATATTGTCATATTTGAAAAACTACTCAAATCTCCATGAAATTCTCTGATGGAATCCCCATGTTCTACAACTATAGATTCTAAAACTTTGCGAATTTTTTTGTGTGAGTTTGCATATAAAGGACCATCTGTTATGATTGCAAAGTAGCTATATCCAGCATCTTCTATGGTGATTTTATTTCCACCAAACTCTATTTCACCAAGCTCTTTATGCTCTTGATTTTTCTCTATCCAGTCATTTATAAAACTCTTAATAGCACTCATCATAGATGCTAGCATTTCAGGTTCATTTATTGGGGCGAGGGGGTTCTGGGCGTGGGCTAGAACTATTCCACTCTCTTTGTGAATAAGAAGTAGAGCTCTAATATTTGAGTTTGCATTTTGGCTAAGAAGGAGTTCAGTTTCGCTCACCCCTCGAATTTTTGCTTGGATTTTTCTTTTGATGACTCTAAAAGAGAGACCTTCTTGGATCTGCTTGTTTATGGATTCTAACATCTCTTGAAATGTTTTTGCAACATAACGGCTAATCATATTTCCCATAACAGGGTAGAGGGCGTCTACTACTTCATCTTTTTGAGATTTTATCTGAACTCTGATGGCACTACCGATAAGTGGTGCTATTTGAGCAGCAATCTTGTCTTTTGAGTTTATATAGTTTCTGTCTATTAACTCATTTACTATGGGAGAAATTGCTTCTAAAAGAGCTTCATCATCTTTTAGAGTTTTGTCGTCTTTAGCCATCTATATCAGTTAGTTGCTGCTCTAATCTTGTGCCTTTTATACGCATTGCAGCTTCTATTAGGATATTTGCTATATCAGCTTTGTCTAGTTTATCTTCATCTAGATCTGATAGTCTCTCTTGTAGAGTGAAAAATAGTTCATCTTTTATGTTTTTTATATCCAAACCTAAAGAGTCTTTGTTATCTTGCTGGATACTTCTTAGTTGCTCATTTTTAGTGTTAAACTCTTCTGAGATAATGTCTAATGAGTTTTGGATTCTTTTTTCTTGTTTAGATGCAGAGTCTCTTACATCTTCTAACTCATCTTGTTGTTTTATAATTATGCTTTTTATTTTTGTTGAAAGTGTTTCAAACTCGTGGTTTATGCGAGAATTTAAATCTCTTTGATTTTGATCTAGTCTTTTACTCAGCTCTTCATGCATGGACTTCATCTCTCGCTCAAGTCTTTCAAATCTAAGGTTTAATTCTCTCTCTTGTGAGCCAAAAAGTATCTCTTTTATATGCTCTACATTTCCCATTTTAGATAAATCTCCTTGATTGCTGATGTCGCCTTTTTCTTTATCTCTTGCCATGATAACACCTTTTGAAATCTTTATATAAGTTAAGAATTATACATAAATATTATAATTAAGACAATGAAAATGAATGAAAAAAAACTCACTACTTACTCACTATTGTTAAGTATAATCTGCAAATTTTCTAATAGTTGTGTGATAAGGTAGTGAAAAACAGATGAGAAAACTCTTTATATTATCCTCATTAATATTGATAGCTCACTCTTATGAGACAGAGTATGAGCCAAGTATTGCTCACTCATCAAATTTTCAACTTCTTTTTATAGCCTTTGTAGTTATTACTCTATTTTTATATAGTAATTTTAAAATGAGAAGATTAAACAAAGAGTTAAAAGAGAAGATGCAAGAGGAATTAAAGAAGTCAGCAGACAAAGACAGAATCCTTTTTCATCAAAATAAAGTATCTTCTATGGGTGAGATGCTAGAAAATATCGCTCATCAATGGCGTCAACCACTTTCACAAATAAACTCTAATGTTTTACTTATTGATGATGTGATGAGTGAGCAAAATATCAAAAGTAAAGAGATAGAAGATAGACTTCTAGAGATAGAATCTTTAACAAAATATCTCTCAAATACTATAGATGACTTTAAAGGATTTTTTAGCACAAGCAGGGATAAAAAAGAGTTTTTTGTAAAAGAGATGATTGAAAAATCACTCTATATAGTAAAAGGAAGTTTAGCTAGAAATGACATCAATGTTGAGATGAAAATAGATAATAAATATAGATGTAACAGCTATGAAAATGAACTTCAACAAGTTATAGTTGTTATCTTAAATAATGCAATAGATGCGATTGTTGAGAGGCATATTTTTAATGCACAAATTATAATTTTATATATTAGAAATGAAGATTCTTGTACAATAAGAATCTGTGACAATGCTGGTGGTATAACAAAGAGCATCAAAGAGAAGATTTTTGAACCATACTTTACCACTAAACACAAGTCACAAGGAACAGGATTGGGTCTTTATATGTCTAGAAAAATTATAGAAGATATACTAGAGGGAGAACTTAGTGTTAGCAACTGCGAGCTTGGTGTTTGCTTTGATATAAGGTTAGGACTAAGTAGTGAATGAGTTAAAAAATGCTTATACGATCTTATTTGTAGAAGATGAAAAAGAGATACGACAAAATTATGTAATATATCTCAAAAAGTATTTTATGGATGTGTATGAAGCCGCTGATGGTGTTATGGCTTATGAGATATATAAGAGCAAAAAACCAGACATAATGATTGTAGATATAAACTTACCTAAGTTAAATGGTATCGAATTTCTTAAAAAAGTAAGAGAGCTAGATCATACAACAAAAGCTATCATGCTAACTGCTCACGCTGATGTGAACTATCTCTTAGAAGCAACATCTTTAAAACTCACAAAATACCTTATAAAACCAATAAGCAGAAATGATCTAAAAGAGGCACTAAATCTTGCAATCACTGAACTAGATAAGTATGAAGTCTCTTCAAAAAAAATACTCTTTTTAAAAGATGGATATAGTTGGAACTATAAAACTCAAGAGTTAAAAGGACAATATAGCATAGCCCTAACAGATAAAGAGAGACAACTTTTACAACTCTTTTTCTCAAATGTTAACATCATATATAGTTATGATGATATCATTATAACTATTTGGAATGATTATGAAGGCGATAAAATAAGCGCTTTAAAAACTATTATAAAAAATCTAAGAAAAAAGCTGCCAAAAGATACTATAAAAAATATCTTTGGAGTTGGATATAAGATAGAGTTGTAGTGTATTGTTTCTTAATATTATAAAAATTTATAAAATTAAATTAAAATCTTTAATTACTCACTATTTGCTCACTCTTGTTAGTTAAAATTGTTAAAATTTAAGCAAGGAAATAAAGAATGTCCAAAAAACGTTTTACTCTGCTCTTAACAGCGAGTTGCCTGCTTTGTACACCACTTTTTAGTTTAACACTAAAAGAGAGTATAGAAGAGGTACTAAATACACATCCAGTTGTCCAAGAGAGGCTCAAAAACTATAGAGCTACTCAACAAGACTTAAATATTGCCGAGTCTGAGTACTATCCTCAACTTGATTTTAGAGCAACTGCAGGCTATACAAAAGCAGGAACTCTAAAAGAGAGCTCAGATAGTAGCTACAACCATAATGTGAAAGATGAAAATTATGGTGCTTATGAGACATCTTTAACATTAACTCAAAATATTTTTGATGGTTTTGGCACTATGCATAAAGTGGATTATGAAGAGGCTAGAATCTTGGCCGCTGCTCATAACTACATAGAAAAAGCAAATGATATAGCCTTTAAGATGACTAGTGCTTATATAAATGTACTTCGTGCAAATGAGCTTACTCAAACAGCTAGAGAAAATGTAGCTATTAATGAAAATATATATCTAAAGGTAAAAGATCTCTTTGATTCAGGTCTAACAACAGACTCAGAGGTTAAAAAGATCCAATCAGCACTCTCCCTTGCTCGTTCAAACTATACTGTTCAAAAAAACAATGCAAGAGATGCAGAATACACATTTAGAAGATTACTTGGTAGGATGCCAGATATATCTCAGATGCAAAGACCTGACTTTGATATAGCAATGCCCGAGAGTATTGAGAGAGCTGCTATGTACTCAGTAGAGCATAACCCTTCGCTTTTAGTAAGCCGCTATAACATCAAAGGTGCTCAGTCACTTTGGGAACAACGCAAAAAAGATTACTATCCAAAAGTAGATCTAGAAGTTTCTCAGTTTTTTAATGATGTTGAGAAAAGAAACGCTTTTGACTCGCCAGATGATAGGTTTCGTGCTCGTATAGTTTTAAACTACAACATCTTTCGTGGTGGAGCTGATAAGGCAAATATTCAAAAGCATCTAAGTAAAATAAACCAAGAGATAGAGATAAAAAGAGATCTTAAACGCCAAGTTATAGAAGGTTTAGATCTATCATGGAGTGCTTATGAAATGGTTGGTAAACAACTAGTAGATCTAAAAGAGTACAGCCAATTTAGTGAACAAACTCTTGAACTTTATGAAGAAGAGTATGATCTAGGTCGTCGCTCACTTCTTGATCTATTATCTTCTCAAAATGATGTTATTAACTCAAGAAGTCAAATCATTACAGCTGAGTATGAACAACTATTTGCAAAGTATCGGATCTTAGATGCTATGGGACTTTTAGTTACTGCAGTAGCAGGTGACGCAAAAGATTATGCAGCAAAAGTAAACTTATATAGTGACTCTGAGGCTCACGAGATCTTAGATACTTTGCCAGTTGTGTTAGATGTAGATGGTGATGGGATCCCAGACAATATTGACCTTTGCGATAACTCACTTTTAGAGAACAACATTATGCCTTATGGTTGTAAAAAAATGATGAGAGATAGTGATGGAGATGGAGTAGTAGACTCTAAAGATAAATGTCCAATGACACCAAAAAACGTAAAAGTTTCTCCTGATGGATGTCCATTAGATAGCGATATGGATGGAGTTATAGATCATATAGATAAGTGTCCAAATACACCAATGGGCTACAATGTAGATGGAGATGGATGTAGTGTTTCACTAAGTTTAGAAGTAAACTTTCAAAACAATAGTGCAAAGATTCCTCTAAGTGCAAAAGCTGAGATAGAAGAATTTGCAAAGTTTTTAAAAGACAATCCTTACTATAAAGCTTTAATCATAGGGCATACAAACAATATAGGTGATGCCTCTTACAACTTAAAACTCTCAGAAGAGAGAGCTAAAGCTATAAAAAAAGCACTTGAACTTGAGGGGATAAGAGGAACTAGGCTCACAAGTGAGGGACGTGGAGAAGAACAACCAATAGCAAGTAATGATACAGATGAGGGATTGGCCCTTAATCGCCGTGTTGAAATAGAATTAACTAAAGAAAGCGAGGAATTATAATGAAAGTTTTATATATAGCACTTCTTGCGTGTTCACTCTTTGGAGGAACTTATGATTATGAGTACAAGATAGAAGATGCAAACACAGCTAAAAGTGCTGAACTTGACGCTTTTATGTATGGAGATTTTAAGGAGATTGTTCGCTTTTCAATGCTTGGCTATAAAAATGGAATCTTATGTGAAGATAATGCTTCGCACTATAATAAAATAGTTGAAACTATCAAAGAGTATAAAAACAATGATGAAGAGATTCGTGTAAAAATCATAGGTCATACAAATAAACCAACTGATGATATCAATGAAAAAAGAATCGATTCTAAAACTTATGCAAATAAGATACAAAATAGTTTTAGATATTCACTAGATACGAATGAGTCTCAAAATTTAAGTAAAGACTATGCTAGGGATATTGCAGATAAATTTATTGCAGATGAGATAGATGAAGAGCTTTTAGTGCTTGAACATCGCGCTGGATCTGATATGGCTTTTACTGATGAGACACAAAAAGGTCGTGACCTCTCAAACCGTGTTATGGTTACTATGTATGTGCTTTTTCCACAAGATATAGATAGTGATAAAGATGGAGTTTTAGATAGTGTAGATAGATGCCCAGGTACTCCAAGAGGTGCTGAGGTTGATGCTCATGGTTGTCCAATTGACAGCGATAAAGATGGAGTTATTGACTATAAAGATGAGTGTCCAGATACACCTATTGGCGTAAGTGTTGATAAAAAAGGCTGTCCACTTGATAGTGATGGTGATGGAGTTCTTGACTATTTAGATGAGTGTCCCGGTACTATACAAGGCTTAGATGTTGATTTAAAAGGATGTCCTCTAAGTAAAGAGTTGGCGCTAAACTTTGAAACTAACTCAGATAAGATACTTCAAGACTCTTATGCTAAAGTAGTGGAGTTTGCAACATTTTTAAAGCAAAATCCAACTTATGATGCAGAAATTATAGGTCATACTGATAGCGTTGGAAGAGCTGAGGCAAATATGCTTTTATCTCAAAAAAGAGCTAATGCTGCAAAATCTGCACTAATTTCTGAGGGGATTGATGAGAGTCGTCTTACGTCAAAAGGTCGTGGAGAGTTAGAGCCTGTTATAAGTAACAGAACAAAAGAGGGAAGAGCTGCAAATCGCCGTATAGAAGTTAAGTTATCATATAGTAATAAGTGAGGTTAAGAGATGAGTGAAAGAGTTGGTGTAGCGGTAAAAGAGGACTCTTTGCTAGATGCATTGGTTTTATATACAAAGTTGTTCCATAAACCATTTAGTGCTGAGGCACTTCTCTCTGGCATGCCTGTGCATGAAAGGGATGGAAGTTCAAAACTCTTTAGTATCGACACAAAATCAAAATCACTCTTCTCTCGTGTGGCAGCAAGAGCAGGGCTAAATGCCACCCTTATAAGAAGAGAGATCCCTGCCATGCTAGATCTACATCTTCCAATGATTTTACTTTTAAGTAACGAAAATGCTTGTATTTTAGAAAAGTTTTCCCCAGATAAAACTAAAGCAAAGATCATCTACACAGATGGTGAAGCTTCAGAAGAGTGGGTAGAAGTAGAAAACTTAGAAAAAGAGTACCTAGGATTTGGTTTTTTACTTAAGAAAAAATTTGAGTACGACACTAAAAGATCTCGTTCATTAGAAGTAAAATCTAAACATTGGTTTTGGAGTACGCTAAACCTCTCTAGATCCATATATAGGGATGTTCTTTGGGCTTCACTACTTGTAAATCTTTTTGTACTAGCCACTCCTCTTTTTACTATGAATGTTTACGATAGGGTCATCCCAAACAATGCAGAGGAGACACTTTTAGTCTTTGCAATAGGTATCATATTTGTTTATATTATAGATTTTTTCTTAAAATTTATTCGTGGATATATGCTTGAACTTGCTGGAAAGAAGAGTGATATTATTATGTCTTCTATCATATTTGAAAAAGTGCTAAATCTAAAGATGGCAGTCCATCCAAAATCTGTTGGATCTTTTGCAAACAACCTAAGAGACTTTGAAGCAGTTCGCTCATTTTTTACTACCGCTACTATGACTGCAGTTATAGATCTGCCTTTTGCTCTAATCTTTTTAGCAGTTATATACTACATCGGTGGTCTTTTGGTTTTTGTACCAATCGTTACGATGTTTTTGATCTTAATTTTTGCCCTCATTATAAGAAAACCACTAAAAGAGTCTATAGAGAGTTCTCACGAGGCAAGTGCCAAGAAAAACTCTATACTTATAGAGACTCTGCAAAACATTGAGACTGTAAAATCTTTAAGTATGTCCGGAAAACAGCAGTGGGAGTGGGAAGAGTCAACTGGTGAAATTGCAGAAAAAAACCTTAAATCAAGACTACTATCATCATCTATTCCAAATATTACAAATCTTCTTATCCAGCTAAATACTGTTTTTGTTGTTGTATTTGGAGTATATCTTATAAAAGATTTTGAGCTTACTATGGGTGGGCTTATCGCAGTAGTAATTCTCACTTCAAGAACTGTAGCACCGATGGGACAAGCTGCAGGACTCATAACAAACTACTCCGATGCAAGGAGTTCTTATGAGGTTTTAAATAATATAATATCTCAAGAAGTTGAGAGACCAGAAGGGCAAGAGTTTGTTCAAAGACCTGGATTTAAAGGCAAGATCGAGTTTAAAGAAGTGACTTTTCATTATCCAGAATCAGAAATGCCAGCACTTGATAGGGTTAGCTTTACTATTGAGTCTGGAGAGAAAGTCGGCATAATTGGCCGCATTGGATCTGGCAAATCAACTATCGCAAAACTCATCCTTAGACTTTACGAGCCAACAAGTGGCACAATTCTTATAGATGACATAGACATTTCACAAATAGATCCAGCAGATCTTCGTAGATCTATAAGTTATGTCTCTCAAGATATAAATCTTTTTAAAGGAACTATAAAAGACAATATTATCTCCTCAGATCTGCATCCTGAGATTGAAGATGTTTTATATGCAGCTCAAATTAGTGGAGTCGAAGAGTTTGTAAAAACACATCCGCGAGGATATGATATGCCAATAGGTGAGAGAGGGGCAGGACTCTCCGGTGGACAGAGGCAAAGTGTTGGAGTAGCTCGTGCTTTGATGCAAAAAAGTTCAGTATTTTTAATGGATGAACCAACAAATGCGATGGATCAAACAACAGAGTTAAATCTTATGAACAACCTAAAAACCGAGTTTAAAAATGAAACTTTTGTTTTGATAACGCAAAAATTAGGGCTCTTAGATCTAGTAGATAGAGTTATAGTTATGCATCGCGCCAAAGTTCTTCTTGATGGGAAAAAAGAAGACGTGATAAAACAACTCGGAGGAGGTGCTTAAGATGAAAGATGAGATAAAAAATCTATCTGCTCGTGATTATGAGTTTATGCACTCTCTAAGTGCTGCAGTTTTGCAAAAAACTCCAGTTTCAATGAAGATCATTTTATACTTTTGGCTTGTTGCTATTGCCTCATTTTTGATCTGGGCAAATTTTGCAATTATAGATGAGATAGCAAGAGGAGATGGCGAGATCAGCCCTAGTGGTAAAAATCAGATGATACAAAACCTTGAGGGTGGAATAGTTGAAGAGATTCTGGTTAAAGAGGGACAAAGTGTTGAAAAAGGACAGATCTTACTAAAAATAGATAACCAAAAATCGCAATCTTCTTTTAGCTCAAATGCGATAAAAGCAGATGCTCTTGAGGCAAAGCTTAGTCGTCTAAGAGCTGAATCTGGTGAAGGAAAATTTGAAATACCTGTTGAAGTACAAGAGAGAATACCAAGCTTAGTCGCAAATGAACAAAGTCTTTATGCTACAAATATGAAACAATTAGAGTCAAAATTAGAAGCTCTTGATGAACAGTTAAACCAAAAAAAACATGAATTATCTGAAGCTCAAACACATAAGTCACATCTAAAATCATCATTAGATATGATAACAAAAGAGGTTCGCATGACGAAGCCTATGGTAGCAAAAGGAGTTCGCTCAAAAATAGACTTCCTAAAACTTCAAAGAGAGGCTAATGAGATAGAAGACAGGTACACTGCTATAAAACAGTCTATACCAAGACTAAACTCGGCTATTAAAGAGGTAGAGAGTAGGATACAAGAGACAAAACTACTCTTTAGAAGTGATGCAAAAGTAAAACTAAACGAAGCAGCAGCAGAGCTACAATCTCTAAAGGCAAACTATACAGCTCTAGAAGATCAAGTAACTCGTACAGTTGTTCGCTCACCTATGAAAGGCATCGTACAAGAACTATTTGTTCACACCGTTGGTGGAGTTATTAAGCCTGGTGAAAATATTATGGAAGTTGTTCCAAGTGATCAGGCTCTTTTAGTTGAAGTGAAGATCAAACCATCTGATATCGCTTTTATATACTTTGGTCAAAAAGCAATTGTGAAGTTTTCTGCTTATGATTTTTCTATTTATGGTGGACTTGATGGCGAAGTAGTGCACATAAGTGCAGACACTATAAAAGATCAAAAAGATAATGTTTTTTATACTGTTAGGATAAAAACTACGAAAAACTACTTAGGAAATGAGACAAAACCACTGAAAATTATACCTGGAATGACGGTGAGTGTTGACATTATAACAGGGCAAAAAAGTGTGCTTGACTATATACTCAAGCCAATCTTAAAAACGAAACAATATACATTTACGGAGCGGTGATTTGAAAGTTTTACTTTATAGCGATGATATAAATTTGATACTATATTGGCAAGAATCTTTACTTGAAGAGTCTTTAGTTTTAGATGAAATAGAAGAACTTATAGACTTGAAAAATAGTGTTATCATCCTTAACTACTCAGCATTGGGCTCAAATGCAAAAAATCTTATAGAAGCTATGAGTCAAAACTCAAATCTTGTAATGGTTCTACATCGCAATCCAGATATAGCAACTGCAAAACAACTCCTTTCCTTTGGTGCAAAAGCCTATGGAAATGCACTTATGAGAGATCATTTTATAAACTCAGCCATTGAAACTATAAAAGAAGGGCTTGTGTGGTTGCATCCTGAATTTACATCTGAATTAATAAACCAGCTACCTCAAACAAAAGATAAAGACAATACTTTAACACTTGAAAAACTAAGTGATAGAGAAAAAGAAGTAGCAATTCTTTTAAAAGATGGAGATACTTACAAAAATATTGCACAGAAGTTAGAGATAACTCCAAGGACCATAAAGGCTCATGCACAGAGCATCTACACAAAACTTCAAGTAAAAGATAGACTAGCCCTAGCTCTACTTTTAAAATAAAACTTTTATACTTGTCCCTATGGACAATAGTAAAAAATCCTAATATTTCCTATACTAACTACAATAAAATTTTATCCATAATAGGAAGAGAAAATGGCAGTAGTAATAGCAACAGTAAAAGAGATAGAAGGTACATTTTTTGCAAAAGATAGTTCTTCAAATATTATAGAGTTAAAAAAAGGTGATGTTATCACTAAAGATATGTTAGTTTTTGGAGATAAAAGCAATAGTTCAAGTGCTAAGATCGAGATGAATGTTGAAGGTGGAAGTAGCATAGTTTTAAATGCTACGCAAGAACAACTATTTGATGCCTCTCTTATAGATGAGTTGAGCCAAGAAGAGGGCTTAACAGAACTTAGTATAAAAAAAGCACTAGATGAAAGTTTATATGCACAAGAAGATGCAGAAGCTAAACAAGAGAATGAAGATCTAGCTCTTTTAGATGAGACTGCTGCGGGTGAGGAGAGACCAAAGAGTAGTGAAGCAGGAGAGGGCGAGTTTGAGCAAAGAGATGGCGCTCAAACTGACATAACTTCAGAACTTCGTGACGCTGAGTTTGGTTTAGATGGCACAAACAGAGAGTTAGACGAAGATCAGATAATAATCAATAACACTACTGATGAAATTGATCCTCCTTATACATCTAGCTACACATTAACTTCATCTATGACAGGAGATGAAGATGGTGCAACTGTTACTTATACTGTAACATTTGACACTCCTCCAACAGCTAATGAAACTATTACATTTAAGGTAGATGGTGTTGAAAAATCAATCACAGTAAAAGCTGGAGAAACTACAGGAACAACAACACTTGAGTACAGCGATCCAGATGTTTACATAGATCCAGACACTATCTCAGCACCAACAGATCTAACTACTACAAATAATAGTGGCTACGATACATTAACACCAGTTAATAGTGCAACTTCACATGAGATTACAGATACAATCAATGATACAACTGTTACACTAAATGATGTAACAGTAAATGAGGGTGCAGGAACTGCAACAATCTCTGCAAGCATAGATAATGCACCAAAAGATGGACCACTTGTAATTGCTCTTGATAATGGATCTACAGTAACATTTAATGTTGGAGAAACATCAGCAACTTCAACTCCATTTGCTATCCAAGGTGATGATGCATATAAAGATGGTGAGACAATCATTGTAAAAGCAAGCGTTCAATCTGGTGGAGATGAGTTTGAAAACCTAGTAACAACAGATACAGCAACAGTTACAGTAAGTGATACAATCAATGATACAACTGTTACACTAAATGATGTAACAGTAAATGAGGGTGCAGGAACTGCAACAATCTCTGCAAGCATAGATAATGCACCAAAAGATGGACCACTTGTAATTGCTCTTGATAATGGATCTACAGTAACATTTAATGTTGGAGAAACATCAGCAACTTCAACTCCATTTGCTATCCAAGGTGATGATGCATATAAAGATGGTGAGACAATCATTGTAAAAGCAAGCGTTCAATCTGGTGGAGATGAGTTTGAAAACCTAGTAACAACAGATACAGCAACAGTTACAGTAAGTGATACAATCAATGATACAACTGTTACACTAACAGCAACATCTACAATTACAGAAGCAGGGGCAGATGTAATTTACACTGCAACTCTTACAAACGCAAGTCAAGGTGATACAGTAGTAACACTTGATAATGGTAAGACGATTACAATCACAGATGGTCAAACTACAGGAACTGCAACTGTAACAGTAGCAGCAGATGAAGATGTATATTTAGATGCAACTTCAATGAGTGCAGCTATCACAACAGCAACAGGTGGAAACTTTGAGAACCTAGTAGTAGATTCAACTCCAGCAGTAACAACTATTACAGATACAATCGATACAACAACAGTTTCACTTACAGGAACAGTTACAAAACCTATAGTAATAGATATAGGTAATGTAAAAGATACACAAAATGGTGTTGAAATTACTGCTTATGATATAGAAGGTAATGAAACAGAGATCTCTATAAATACAAATGAAAACCATGCTGGATTTGGTGTTGAAGGAAAATCTTCAGGTGATGATAGTGAGTTAGGGCATAAAGACGGCAACAGTGAAAAAATAGTTGTTGAGTTTGATAATGAAGTGAAAAGTCTTGATGTGGCATTTGCTTGGAGACATAATGGTGAAAAAGCTGTAGTTACATTTATAGATAAAGAAGGAAATGTAGTAGGTTCAGCAATGATCTCTGGTGGAGGAAACGATCAAGAAGCTTTAGTGACTTATTATGATGAGAATGGTATTAAAACAAAAGAAGAAGCAGCCGCAGGTGGTTCAGATGAAATTGATTTAGAATATAAGTTTGAGCCAGGAAATGGTCAAACATTTTCTAAAGTTGAATTCTCAGCTCCAGGAGATAATGATGATTATTTAATCAACAAAATAGTTTATAAAGAGGTAGTAAATTCGGACACTTCTAATGTTATAAATGAAAATGGTGAAGTTACATTAGAGATACAAACATCAAATCCGCCACAAGAAGGTACAGCAGCAGTTGCTACAGTTGTAGTATATGGAGTAGAGCACAGTATTGAATTAGATGTGAATGGTAGAGGTACTTTAAATGTAGTATTAAAAGAAGGTGAAGAGTTAAATGCTACTGTTACAGAAATAAAAGGTGGTAACTTTGAAGCTGTTGAACTGAGTGGAGCATCATGGGAATTACCTAACCTTGTTCCAACAAGCTTTAATAATGAGTCGCATGAAATGAATTTTAATGAGGCAAATATAGATACAAACTTAGTGTTAACTCTTGATATTTCAGGAAGTATGAGCAGTAAACTGGCTTTGGCTAAAGAATCATTGGTTAATCTGATCAATAAGTATGATGAGCTAGGTGATATTAAAGTTATGTTAACAACATTTAGTGATTATGGAAGTACTGTAAAAGAAGGTAATTCTGTTTGGTTATCAGCAGAAAATGCAATAGAAGCTATTGATAAGCTTAAAGCAAAAGGTGGTACAAACTATGATGATGCTTTATTAAATATAACTGCTGGATTTAGCAAAGAAGAAGCACCATTAGAAGGAAAAACAATCTCATATTTTGTATCAGATGGTGAACCAACTTATGGAATGTATCAAAAAAACAATGGAACTTGGAAAAGAGATGGAAATGGTAGTAAATTAACGGATATCAATGATGATATAGTAAATAATTGGAAGGCTCTAAATATTGATAAGACTTACACTATTGGTATAGGAACTGACGAATTAAATGAATATTTAAGAGAGATATCTAAAACTCCAGATGATGATGTTATTATCATTAATGATGCAAAGGATTTATCATCAACATTAGAGAGCACAGTTGATGCTTCGATCAAAGGTAATGCATTTGATAATATATCAGGCGGTGATGGTGAAATCTCTATAGATAGTATTAGAGTTGATGATAATGAGTACACAAAAAATAGTTTTCCAGAAGATGGTTTAGCTATTGGTGAAGATGGGAAATTATTATTTGATTTTGATACAGGGGACTACTCATATAGTGCAAAATCAGACGAGTTTGATAATAATACAGTCAAATCATTTAGTGTTACTGCTAGTGATGAAGATGGAGATGAAACTACATTTGATGTAAACATTGATATCCAGGTTGATGCCCAAATCAATACACTTGTGTTAAATAGTAAAGAAAACATTGACTTCTCAAACATAGATAATCTTGAGAAAATAGATACTATAGACTTAAGCCAAGAAGGGAAAAATGAAGTTCTAAACTTAAGTTTAGAGGATGTTTTAGAAATTAGCAATTCTGGCAAAAGTATAACCATCAAAGGAGATGATGAAGATAAAGTTAGCTTTGCTGATACAGATGACTGGACAAAAGGTGATAGCTCTGATGGCTTTATCACATATACAAATGATACAAATTCAGATGTAACAGTAAAAATAGATGAAGATATTCAACAACCTATAGGTTAATACTTCTATATATTTTCTCACTCTAAATGAGTGAGAAAATAGTTTTATCTTTCGTAATCCTCTCGTAATCAAACCAAATCAACATTTTGCTACAATATTGAAATATTTTTTAAGGCAAGTATGGATGAGTGCTAAAATAGTTGTAGTTGAAGATGAAGAAGATTTACTAGAACTTCTTGAGTATACTTTAACAAAAGAAGGCTTTGAGGTTATAGGATTTTTAAATACCAAAATAGTTACTCAGATATTACTAGAAGAAGAGATAGATCTTCTTATTATGGATAGAAATCTCCCTGGTGTTGAGGGGAGCGAGTTTGTCTCAGAGTTGCGTCAAGATGGGATCTTAACTCCTGTAATATTTCTAAGTGCTAAAAACAGAGATCTAGATATAGAAGAGGGTTTTTTAAGAGGGGCTGATGACTACATAACAAAACCTTTCAATATGAAAGAGCTGACTTTGAGGATCAAAGCAGTTCTAAAGAGAAGTAGTAAAAAATTTCAAGATTCAAAAATCACACATAGAGATTTGAGCTTAGATAGTAGAACTAGAGAGGTTTTTGTAGATAAAAAAAATATAAGTGTGACTAAGTTAGAGTTTGACCTGCTCTATGAATTTATGATAAACAAAGGTAGTGTCTTAGAGCGTGACTACCTTCTTGAAAATGTCTGGGAAGATTCTGATGAATACCAGTATAAAACTGTAAATGTAGCTGTAAATCGTCTAAAAGATAAGATAGATCCTAAAAAAACAAAAGAGTACATTCAAACAGTACGCGGGGTTGGATACAAGCTGTGCTAAAAATACATCAAATCTTTATCATAAAGTTTTTAATTCTCTTTGTAGGAACTCTTCTTCTAGCCTCTTTGATAGGCTATATAACTTTAAAATCAACAATCATAAATCATAATGAAAAAAATCTTCAAAACTCTATATCTTTGATAGAGTTAGAGATAGAAAATATAGAGAATTTACAAGATTATGCTACAAATGTGAGCCAAGCAACAGAGTTAAGAGTAACTATAATAGGTGAAAATGGAAAGATCATTGCAGACTCTTTAGCGGATGAATCAACTATGGATAATCATAGTTTAAGATATGAAATTCTGCATGCAGATAGTGACTCTTTTGCACATGCTATAAGATATTCTAAGACACTCAAGGTTGATTTTTTATATGTTGCAAAAGCAGTAAAGTATAGAGATAGTTTAATCTATATAAGGCTCTCTATAAGTTTAGATGCGATTATGAGTGAGTTTTACTCTTTATACTCAAAACTTTTTTTACTCTTTTTAATAGTTGTTATTTTAGCTTTTTATATCTCCAAAAGGATGAGCGAGAAAGTGCTTTTAGATATCGCACAAATTACAAATTATTTGGATGAGATCTCTAGTAAAAACTACAAAGCTGTTATAAAAATAAACTATTTTTATGAATTTTTACAAATTTCACTGATGTTAAAAAACCTAGTTAAAAAACTCCACTCAAGAGAGAAGCAAAAAAGAAAATATACTGCAAAACTTAGACTAATAAATAAGCAGAGAAGCGACATGCTCTCAGCTATTTCTCATGAGTTTAAAAATCCAATAGCTGCAATAATCGGTTATGCCCAAACACTCCAAGATGATGAAAATATAGACTCCAAAATGCGACAAAAATTTTTGGGTAAAATCAACTCAAATGCAGATAAAATAACACAAATGATAGATCGTTTAACTATATCTATAAAGCTTGACAATGATGACTTGAAGATACAAAAAAGCTATTTTGATCTCAAAGAGCTATGTCAGGAAGTTGTCTCTAATCTTTTGCTTAAATATAAAGATAGAGAGATATTCCTTGATGTAAAAAGTGTTACAGTAGAAGCAGATAAAACTATGATAGAGTTAGCTCTCATAAACCTTATAGACAACGCTTTAAAGTACTCTAGTGATGAAGTAAAGGTCGTCTTAGTGGATAATACTCTGCAAGTTGTTGATAAGGGCATAGGGATACAAGAGAAGCATCTAGATAAGATAACTTCAAAGTTTTATAGGGTGAATAAAAACTCTTGGGATAACTCTATGGGTATAGGTTTAGCAATGGTCGAATATATACTAAAGTTGCATAGATCTAGACTAATAATAGAGTCTAAGTTTACTAAAGGCTCGATATTTAGTTTTTCTATAAAAGAGATGTTAAAAAAATAGCAAATTGCCATATATTTATAAGTTTGTTTTTTCTTTAGCTATATTTTTACTACTTATTTAGTAGGAGAATATATGCGAGATTTTCATGGAGTTATTGAGGTTTTAAAGTTATACTTGGAAAAAGATAAAAAAGAAAAAATCTTAGATAAAGATGTGGCATGTGCCCTAAAGATGACTCAAGCAAACTTTGCAACAATAAAAAGAAGAAATTCAACTCCTTACAAGCATATATTGGAGTTTTGCAAGGATGAAAATCTTTGTTGTGGAGAGATTTTTTTTAGCTAATTTTTTGACTGTATAGTTATTTTTGTAGCTTCAAAAAGCTCTATTGCTTTTTGTACCATTGGCTCATTTTTGATAGCTGAGTTATCTATCTCTTTTGTATCCTGAGATGATGAACAAGAAGTTACACAGCTACCACTTCCTCCTATCTCGGCATCTTCTATCATAGAAGTGCTTTGCTCATATTCTGGCTCTTCTTGCTCTTTTAGAACTTCATTTTTTTTTTGAGTTATCTCTTTAGTGCAAGGCTCATGCTTTATCTTTGTCTCAAATCCAAAAGTTTCTCGCACAAGTTGCTTTATAACAGAGAAGCCATGAGTCAAGACTTTTTTACAATCATCATTGGCACAACTCTCCCATGTCAGAGTTTCATCTACATAAGAGACAAAACTAATAGACTCTTCAAAGCAAGTTCCAAGATCTGCGTTTCTATCTTTTATACTTTGTTTTAATTCATCAAACATTTTAAGCGAAAGATTTGGAAGTTTTATCTCTTCTTGTGGCTTTGGGATCTCAGTTTTTTCTGCAACATCAAGATCTGGGTGTTGCTCTTGTGTGTTTACTTCAGAAATTTCTTCTTGAACACTCTCGTGAGGTTCTATCTTTACGCATGAGATCTGAGGTCTTTGTACCTCTTTTTGTAAAGATTCTATCATCTGATCAACTTCTTTAATTCGAAGAGCTTCAACCATCTTAAAAAATATCAAAGAGATTACAAAAGAACCATCTGCATTGATGCTAAAGAGATATTTTGAGTCACTTAAAATTCTAAAAAATCTATCCAAAACTAGAGTGGAGTAGAGTGCATCTTGGTTATACATCCTCTCTTTTAAGTAGACTATAAGTTCATCTACAACCATCTCAGCTTCATAATCTTCTAGTATCTTAGTAAACTCAACTAGTTTTGCATAGTCTTTTGCAAAAACTGCACTAAAGAGATCCATGATAAATTTAGGATCTACAAGCCCCAACATATCTGTAACAGTGATAACATCTACATGATTTTTAGAGTAGATGATGGCTTGATCTAGCAAGGTTAGTGTATCTCTTAGACTTCCATTCCCACTTCTAGCTAAGATCTCAAGTGCATCGCTTTCATACTCAATTTCTTCTAAATTTAAAATATGCGCAATGTGATCTATGATCTTTTTAGTAGCAATAGACTTAAATCTAAAGTGCTGAGTACGACTAAGTATGGTAGCTGGAAGTTTTAGTGGATCTGTTGTAGCTAAGATAAATTTTACATAACTTGGCGGTTCTTCAAGCGTCTTTAAAAGAGCGTTAAAAGCAGGAGTACTTAACATATGTACTTCATCTATGATAATTACTTTAAATCTTGCACTTGTTGGTTTGTATTTAGTCTGCTCAACCAAGGCTTTTATATCATCTATACCGCGATTTGAAGCAGCATCCATCTCTATGATATCTATATGACGATTTTGCAGAGCTAAGGTGCAGTTTTGACATACTCCACAAGGCTTGTGTGAGATGCCTTCCTCGCAGATAAGTGCTTTTGCAAAGATACGAGCAGTTGAAGTTTTTCCGCTTCCTCTTAGTCCTGAGAAAAGGTAAGCGTGAGAGAGTCTTTTTGAATCAAGTGCTAAAGAAAGAGTTTGGGAGATCGTCTCTTGACCTATAAGTTCATCAAAATTTGAGGGTCGATACTTTCTTGCTAATACTTCAGAAGATTCTTTCACATTCAACTCCAGATCTAATTTGAGGGGATTTTAACATCTAAAGGGTTAAATTACGATTTAAATAGAATTTTTATAGGAGACTTTAAAGCAAGCGATGATAGTATTTCATTATCAAATTTGAGAGTATGAGATGAATGTAAAGAGTAAAAGTATCGCAATTGTTAACTTTATAGGTGTTGTTGAAGAGCGTAATGCTAGATTGATACAAGGTTTGATAATCTCTAAGTTAGATATGTATAAAGAGCAAAAGATAAAAGCTGTCTTAGTCTCTTTTAAAAGTGCTGTATACAAAGAAAATTCTAAAGATTTAGTCTCTTTAGTGAAAATTTTAGATGCACTATCTAAAAATACAGGTCTAGGTATCGCTATTATTGACTACGATGTAGAGCTTTTTAAAATACTAAAAATTGTTGCCAAAGGAACAAAAGTAAAGCTCTTTAAAAATGCAGAAGTAGCAACTCTTTTTTTAGATCCAAAGGTATATAAAGAGGCTATCTGCGTTTTACTTTATGATGAAGATGAACAAAACTCAAAAGATTTGGCATCAGAACTCTCAAAGTATGGTTACTCTGTTATTCGTGCAAAAGATCCAAAAGAGTTTCAAGAAAGAATGCATGAAAAAGCACACGATATTATTATTACTCAAAGTGCTTTAAATGAGAAGATAAGTAATGTTGTTGAGTCTAAGAATAAGTTACTTCTATCTAAAAAACTTATAATAAACCTTCCAGTTTTTATGGATACTGCAGTTGAGACTCTTGTCTCATTTACAGGACTTCATGCACAAAAGTCAGCTCATAGTATCAAAGGCTTTGATACAAGCATAGATGCAGATAATATCTGTGCTGTTATGCATTTTAAAGGTGATCTAGAAGGTTATTTTACACTTGTATTTCCAAAAAGTTTAGCCATTATAACATTAGAGTCACTTCTTGGCGAAAAGATTAGTGATAACGATATGGAAACATTAAGAGATGGCGTAGGGGAGTTTTGTAATATCATAACTGGATCTATTAAAACTGCTTTTGATAAAAAAGATATAAAGCTTTTGTTTGATCTTCCAAAGACTTACAACTCTTTAAAAGCAACTCAAGGTTATATCGGTGAAAACAATGGTGTTTGGATAGATATGCAACTAGCCGATAAACCTTTTTATATGTTTATCACAAAATAATTGAATGTTCTGAACAATTAGCAAACTAGATCCTGAATCAAGTTCAGGATGACGAGGCGGGAGTTAAGGATGACGAGACAGCAATTCAGGATGACGAGACAGCAATTCAGGATGACGAGACAGCAATTCAGGATGACACCTCCTCACCGTCATTCCGTGCTTGACACGGAATCTAGTTTGTATATTAATCAGAGGGTTCAATTTAACCTAAGACTAAAGAGATAACCACTTAGATGCGATAGCTTTTAGAGCATCTGGATTTTCTGATGCAAAGAATTTTAGAGTAGGTTTTTTGTACTTGTGAGTAAACTCAAACTCACTTTGTAAATACTCTACTATAGCATCTCCAGAATGAATAATCGTACAATCATTTGAAAAGTAGTTTCTTATAGAATCTGAAATTAGTGGAAAATGAGTGCATCCAAGTATGATAGCATCAGGTTTTTGTACATCTTTAAAGTAGTGCTTTAGTGTTGCATCTAAGACTTCTCCACTATAGATCTCTTCTTCAACTATTGGCACAAAAAGACTTGTAGCTTTTACTTGAAGGTTTTTATAACCTCTTTCATTTAGACCCAATTCATATGCTTTTGAGTTTATAGTAGCTTTTGTTGCGATGATAAGAATGTTTGAGTCTTTTTTTGGTAGTGAATTTATAGTAGCTAAGATCCCAGCTTCGACAACTCCTATTACAGGACAAGAAGCGCTCTCCCTCATCTCCTGCAGTGCGTAAGCACTCACGGTATTACAAGCTACAATGATTAGATCTAGCTCAAAGTTTTTGAAAAACTCAACTGCTTCTATAGCGTAGCGAATGATAGTGTTTTTATCTTTGATACCATAAGGAACGCGAGCGGTATCTCCAAAGTAGATAATTTCTTCAAAAAGATTATGTTCAAGAAGTGACTTAACAACAGTTAAACCACCAATCCCGCTATCAAATACACCTATTTTCATTATTTCTCAGTATTCATACTCTCTAAGAACTCAGCATTAGTCTCTTTTTTGCCCATCGTTGTGTAGATAAACTTAAGAGCTTCAACTTCATTATCTTGTTTGTGTAGCATTTGGCGAAGGATAAATACTTTTTGTAGAGTATCAGGACCGATAAGAAGTTCATCTTTTCTAGTTCCAGATTTTAGTATATCGATAGCTGGGAAGATTCTTCTCTCAGCTATTTTTCTATCAAGAACAACCTCAGAGTTTCCAGTACCTTTAAACTCTTCAAAGATAACTTCATCCATTCTACTTCCAGTATCTACTAGTGCAGTAGCGATAATAGTTAAACTTCCGCCATTTTCAATATTCCTAGCTGCTCCAAAAAATCTCTTTGGTTTATGTAGAGCATTTGCATCAACACCACCAGAGAGAACTTTACCGCTTGATGGAGTTACAGTGTTATAAGCACGAGCAAGACGAGTGATCGAGTCAAGTAATATGACTACATCTTTACCTAACTCAACTCTTCTTTTTGCTTTTTCTATAACCATCTCAGCAACTTTAACATGGTTTTTTGCAGGCATATCAAAAGTAGAGCTATAAACATCACCTTTTACGCTTCTCTCCATATCTGTAACTTCTTCAGGTCTCTCATCAACAAGTAAAACCATTAAATCAATGTCAGGATGATTGGTAGATATACCATGAGCTATCTCTTTTAAAAGCTCAGTTTTACCACTTCTTGGAGGCGCAACAATCAAACCTCTTTGACCTCTACCAATAGGAGCAAAAAGATCCATCATACGGCCTGTTAGACCTTTTTCTCTGTACTCAAGTTTGATTTGATCTAGTGCATATAGAGGAGTGAGGTTTTCAAAAAGAGGTCTTTTTTTACTCTCTTCAGGAGGTAATCCATTTACTGCTTCTATTTTTATAAGAGCGTAGTATCGTTCTTGATCTTTAGGAGGTCTAACTTGACCAGTTACAACATCTCCGTTTCTTAGAGCAAAACGGCGGATTTGAGTATTTGATACATAAGCATCATTTATACTTTCATTAAAACTTTTATCTATAGAGCGGATAAATCCGTATCCATCTTGCATAATCTCTAAAATCCCACTAAAGAGGATAAAACCACCCTGTTCAGTCTGAGCTTTGAGTATTTCAAATATAACATCTTGTCTTTTTAACTCATTTGGATGTTCTACATTTAACTCTGAAGCTATTGATACAAGCTCTTCTATGCTTTTTGTGCGTAGCTCTTCTACGCTTGTACCTTTAACTGGTTTATGGGTTCTAGATTTTGTGTTGCTTCTTGGGCTTGTTTTGCGGGGTGTTTGTGAATTGTTTTCACTCATAAAGTATTTACCTTAGTTTAGTTTTGGATATGTTTTGCAGGGGATTCTCTTAAGTTTAATGGGAGGATTTTACAATAATAAACCCTCTAAAGTCAAGAGTATAGGCTATTTTGCTATTTCGTTCCATCTAGCGTTTTAAAAAGTAGCTCAGATAAAGATGCTCTGTCTTTAGTATTTACATGACTAAACATCTTCTCTTCAAGTGCAATAACATCGCTAAGAGACTTCTCAACTATCTCTTTACCACTCTTTGTTAGTCGGACAAGTTTACTTCTTTTATCCTCTTTGTTATCTAACCTTTTTATAAAGCCCTTTGCATCTAGTTTTTTTAAAACTTTTGTCATCCCACCTGAAGAAAAAAAGAGTCTCTCATAGAGCTTTGTAGGGCTTAGTGTGTGTTTCTCATCTACAGATGAATGAAGAGAGGAGAGAACATCAAGCTCACTAGTTGAGATAGAATACTTCTCTTCTAGTAAAATAGTGATGCGAGCTAAAATCTTCTCAGAGATAAGAATAAGAGGGAGTGTAACATAAGCTATGCTACTCCCTTTTGAGATTTTTTTGTCTTTTTTGCTTAAATGTAAAATTAACTCATTTGAATTCATAAGGCAAATTATACTCAGATAATACTTTTAAGTAAATGTCTATTCTAATATCACTTTATCTTCTTTTGGTGCTAAGTTTTTTACAAGCATATCTATGCACTTTTTATATCTTTTTTGATCCTCAATTTTCTCAAAACTCTTACTTATCATTGAATAAACAAAAAAACTTGGCACATTTTTATATAAACTCTTTAATATATGAATAATAGTTTTTGGCGAGATATGGTGGCTAAGGTTAAGATTGTTTTGTTCAGTTAAAGAGCAGGCTAGAGCGTAGTGGTTTTTTTCATCATAAGATGCATCTATAAAGATTATCTCATCAGCGTCCAATAGCTTTAATACTATCTCTGGAGTGAGTTGATGCATAGAGAGTAACTTGGTGTTTTTTAAATTTAGCTTTTGGAGCTCTTTTATAGTGTCAACTCCAAAAGCATCTTCGCCTCTTAACTCATTTCCATAACCGATGATTACCCTCATCAGCTTCTATCAATCACTTGTATTACTTTTTTGTTATGGTCTCGAATTTCTACACTTGAAGATACAATCCCTAATGCGTGAGTAGAACAGCTAAGACAAGGATCAAAGCATCTAATTACCGCTTCGACTCTGTTTAGAGCACCATCAGTTATATTTTTTGGATCTACAAATCTCTGAGCTACTTGCTTTACTCCTGCGTTCATTGCAAGGTTGTTGTTTCCAGTCGCAATGATAAGGTTTACTCCCGTAATTATGCCATCTTTTGCTACATGATATTCATGAAAAAGAGTTCCTCTTGGAGCTTCGGAACATCCAACACCTTTTTCATAACTGACAGTCGAAGTTGATCTTACGTTATCACTCATCGTCTCATCACACTTTAAAAGCTCTTCTATCTTCTCAATAGCGTATATCATCTCTATAAGTCTTGCATAGTGGTAGTAAAAAGTGTTAAGTACAGGTTTTCCATCATTTAGAGCTTTGAACTTTATAAGTTCTTTGTCCGCGATAGGAGTTCCACATGTTTTAGCGATGTTTACTCTGGCTAATGCACCTACACGGTACATTCCCTGCGGATAACCTAGAGGCTTATAGTATGGTGATTTTAGGTAGCTAAATGTCTCAACTGCCTCTCCTATATACTCTTTATAATCTCTAGGTTCGATATTGTCTTTTAAGATATTTCCTTCGCTGTCCATAAAGCAAAGTTTTCCATCATAATGTTCAAGCGTACCTTCATCGTTTGTTATAGCCATAAAAAGTGATGGAAATGAACCTAGGTAGTCTATCTCTTCTTGAAATTTATGAAGATTTTCTCTAAAAAATTCTAAAGCACTCTGTGCTATTTTTAGCATAGCTGGAACTTCTTCTAAGATCTTCTCTTTTGTGGATTCTTCTATTTTATGTGATGCACCGCCGGGGATTATTCCTGTAGGATGGATCCTTTTACCTGCTAGATCTTCTATGATTTTTTGTCCAAAGGCTCTTAGATTTATACCGTCTCTTGCCATTTGTGGATGTGTTTGCATCATTTTAAAGATATTTCTATCCTCTTGTGGAGCATCAAAGCCGTAGATAAAATCAGGGCTAGAGAGATGGTAAAAGTTTAGCGTATGAGATTGGAGCATTTGCGCTAAGTTTACGATTTTTCTTATATTTACACCTGCTTTTGGAGGTGTAACGCCTAGTATCTCATCTATAGCTTTTGTTGCTGAAACTACATGGCTTACTGGGCAGATCCCGCATGTTCTAGCTGTAAGAGCTGGCATCTCTGTGTATGGTCTACCCTCACAAAACTTCTCAAATCCGCGATACTGTGTCACATGTATCTTCGCATCTTCAACTTCATTATTCTCATTTATATCTATAGTTATTTTTGCGTGTCCCTCAATTCGTGTTACTGGGTCTATTACTATTGTCTTTTTTTGCATAATTATTTTCCAAATCTTGTTAGTTCATGTATTTTTATCTCTCTACCCTCTATTAGAGCTTTAAGCATCTCATAAATTGCATCTGCTGGAGTAGGACAACCTGGCAGGAAATAGTCAACTTTTACAGCCTCATGTAGAGGTATAACACTCTCAAGTAGTGTTGGTACTACTTCGGATGGATACTGTTGGTTTAGATCTGCGAGATCAAAATATCCCTTTTGTAAAATTGCCTCACTACCGTAGAGATTTTTCATAGCAGATACATTTCCAGTAATGGCACAATCTCCAAGAGCTAAAATAAGCTTAGAGTTTTCTCTTATCTTTTTTATAATCTTTAAGTCATGATCTGTGCTTAGTGCCCCCTCGACTATAGTTAAGTCAACATTTTTGGGAAACTCTTTCATATCAACATAGGGACTATAAACAACATCAACAAACTCGGCTAACTCAATTAGTCTCTCATCCATATCTAAAAAAGACATATGACAACCAGAACAGCCATCAAGCCAGATGGTACCTAGGCGTATTTTTTTCATTTCTGACCTCTGTTTCTAACAAGCTCTGTAACAATCTCTCGTTTTTTAATAATCTCTTCTTCACTTATATCTTTTTCATAAAGCGCACCAGTAGGGCAAACATAGACACACTTTCCACAACTCGTGCAGCTCGTTGAATCTGCCCAAGGCTCATCCATATCGTGGATGACTCGTGTGCCTAAACCTCTACCAAATAGATCAAGTGCATGCGCTCCCTCTATCTCATCACAAACTCTGATACATCTAGTACACAAGATACATTTGTTTGGATCATTTACAAAGTTTTTATGTGAAGCATCTATCTCAAATCTCTGGTTTAAGTAAGGAGTGAAACTGTGACTAAGTTCAAGTTCTACGGACTTACTTTGAAGCTGACAATCTCCATTGACCACACAAGTGCTACATGTATGATAGCGCTCTGAGAACATCATGGAGAGTATCATCTCTCTTGCTGCTTTTATCTTAGGTGAAGAGGTGGTTACTTCCATTCCCTCTTTTATCTTTGCAGTACATGAGGGGATAGGTTCATGTCTTCCTTCTATTTCGACTATACACATTCTACACGAACCAACATCGCTAAGACCTTTTAGGTGACACATAGTCGGGATCTCGATACCGTTGTCACGAGCCACTTCAAGTATGGTTTGGTTAGATTGCCCCGTAACGCAAATACCGTCTATTGTAAATTTTTTAACTCTTACTTTTTCTCTAATCATCACATATTCCTGCTAGATATTCATCTTCAAAGTACTTTATAGTGCTAAGCACTGGATTTGGAGCAGTTTGCCCAAGTCCACAAAGGCTTGTACTCTTTACAACTAAACACATCTCTTTTAAAAGAGTGAAGTCATGTTTTGTCGCCTCTTTTGCTATAAACTTATCAAGAAGTCCTGTAAGTTGCGTTGTTCCTACTCGACATGGTGTACATTTTCCACATGATTCGTTCGCACAAAAGTCCATAAAAAAGCGTGCGATCTCTACCATATTGGAGCTATCATCCATCACTATAAGCCCACCACTTCCCATGATAGAATCCACCTCTTTAAGTGATTCATAATCAACTTCTAAATCTAGGAGATGTTCTGGAATACACCCTCCACTAGGACCACCTGACTGGATGGCTTTAAATTTTCTACCATCTTCAACACCGCCGCCAATATCGTAAACAAGCTCTCTTAAAGTTGTTCCCATAGGAACTTCAACAAGCCCAGTATTTTTTATATGTCCTGATAGTGCAAAAACTTTTGTTCCGCTTGAGTTTTGTGTACCTATAGACTTAAACCACTCGCCACCATTTTTAATGATTGGAGCTATGTTTGCAAATGTTTCAACATTGTTTAAAATAGTAGGTTTTCCCCACAAACCGTGGTCACTTAAGTGTGGTGGTTTCTGTCTAGGATGACCACGACCACCTTCTATGGAAGCTATAAGAGCAGTTCCCTCTCCACATACAAATGCACCAGCACCTAGTCTTATCTCGATAGTAAAACCAAATCCACTCTGAGCGATATTTTGTCCTAAGATACCGAGTTTAGTAGCTTGTTTTATCGCTCTAGTCAACCTTTTGACGGCTATGGGATACTCAGCTCTAATATATATATAACCCTTATCCGCACCACACGCAAAACCAGCTATTGCCATTCCCTCTAAGACTCTGTGAGGGTCACTCTCCATAACAGCCCTATCCATAAAAGCACCTGGATCTCCCTCATCGCCGTTACAGATGATATATTTCTGCTCACTCTGAACTTTTGAGACGCTCTCCCATTTTAGTCCTGCAGGATAGCCTCCGCCACCACGACCGCGAAGTCCACTTATCTTTAACTCTTCTATGACATCTTTTGGGCTCATTTCATCTAAGACTTTAAAAAGAGGTATATAGCCATCATGTGCTATATAATCTTCTATATCTTCAGGATCAATTATCCCCTCATTTTCAAGGACAATTCTAGTTTGCTTTGTGTAAAAATTACTAGTCATATCGATTTCTATCTCTCTTGGATTTGCATCGTTTTGACTCTTTTTTATCTGAGCTAGTTCTTGAAGTTCTTCTATGGATGTAATCATTTTATACTCTCCTCAATATCGCAAAGCGGATTTTCTAGCGATACATTTGCTTTTATATCTTCATCAAAAACTATAACAGGAGCGATGGAACATGTTCCAACACATCTAGCAGTCAAGAGTGATAAAGCCTCATCCGAAGTCGTCTCTCCTGCTTTGATGCCGTATCTTTGTTCGATTTTTTGAAGAATTTTATCCGCACCTTTTATATGGCATGCTGTTCCTGCGCAGACTACAATGTTGTGTCTGCCTTTTGGTTTTAATCTAAAGTTGCTGTAAAAAGTTGCAACTCCGTAAACTTTTGAGTATGGCAGTTGTAAGCGTTTAGCAATAAATTTAAGAGTATCAAGTCCAAGATAACCAAAAATTCCTTGAGCATTATGAAGAACTTCTAAAAGAGCATTTTTTTCATATCCAAGCTTTTTTATAATTTTTTCAAGTGCATTGTATCTGTCGTCAGTAGCTGTTGACATTCTAGACTCCGATTTAGTAGAGATTTTTCATATTATAAGAAAAAGTTGATTAAAATCAACGTAATATTTTGATTTTGACGGACACGCGTCATCCTGAGCAAACAAACCGTCATCCTGAACTTGATTCAGGATCCAACTTAATAATTGCTCAAAATATTCAATAGTTAAAGAGTATATAAATATGTAATAGCTATCCGAAAATTCTAAAATTCACCATTGTTTTGTGGGGTATAATACAAAGATAAATTAAGAGAGGATATGATATCTTTCGAGCAAGGTAAATATAAGGAACAGTAACATATGAAACACCTACTATTATGCGTAATTATATTTTTAAACATTCAAGGGGCAGATGAGAAACCACGAGCTTCTTTAGTAGTGACTCAAGTTGTAAAAGAGGGTTATGCCTCAGCTCTACAAAGCTATGTAGGCTCACTATACTATGATATCAACTCAAATCTAGCATCACAAAGTTCAGGTGCAGTTAGTAGAGTTTTTGTAAAAGAGTCTCAAGCGGTAAAAAAGGGCGAAGTTTTAGTAAAATTAGATAGTTCAATCCTTGAAGCAAATATCAAAGCAAAAAAAGCGATGCTAAATTCATACTTAGCAAACTTTACAAAACAGCAAAAAGATCTCCAAAGAGCAGATGCACTACTAGAGAAAAACTCTATAGCTCAAAGTTCACATGATGCTACTTTTTATACATTAGAAGCTCTAAAAGCTGAGATAGAGGCACAAGAAGCTGAACTTTTATCTATGAATATACAGCTTGATAAGATGAGCATAAAAGCACCCTTTGATGCTATTGTTGTAAAAAGAAATGTAGATGTTGGGGAGTGGGTTACAGAGGGAAGTAGTGTTTTAAATATAGTAGATCCAAAGAGTATAGAGGCTGTGGTAAATGTTCCAAGCCAACTCTTAGGCATACTAAAAGAGGGACAAAAACTCCAAGCAAAGATAGATGAAAGAGATCTAGAAGTTAGCATCAAAAGTATAGTTCCATTAGCAGATACAGCGAGTAGAACACTTCCACTTAAACTCTCTTTTTCATCTGAGAATAGCTTAATTGAGGGAATGCGAATAGATGTAGAAGTTCCAACTCTAAAAAAACAAAAAGTCTTGTTAGTTCCTCGTGATGCAGTTATTAAAAGATTTGGCAGTTATGTAGTCTTTAGCGTTGTAGATGCTAAAGCTGTAATGATAAATATAAAAGTAGTAAACTATACTCAAAATGAGGCTGCAATCCTTAGTGATGAACTTAGTCCTGGACAGAGAGTTGTTACAAAAGGAAATGAGAGAATTTTTCCAAATATGGACGTAGTTGAGAAGGGCAACTGATGAACTTTATAGATCTCTCTATCAAAAAACCCGTAACTATTTTTGTGGGTGTTCTCTTAATCATAATGTTTGGTTTAGTGGCTCTTTCGCAGCTTCCATACAAACTCACACCAAATGTTGTAGAACCTGAGATTGGTGTTATTACAGTTTGGCCGGGAGCTACTCCTAGTGAGATCGAGCGAGATATTGTTCAAAAACAAGAAGATCAACTAAAATCTACTCCAGGTTTAGTTCATTATGAAGCTATGGCATCAGATAATATGTCTGAAATTACTCTAACTTTTGATGTCTCAACTGATATGAATAAGGCTCTGCTTGAAGTCTCAAACAAGCTAAATCAGGTTGAAAATTATCCTGAGAATGTTGAAAAACCAATTATCCAATCAGCAGGTTCAACTGCCTCACCCACCATATGGATGGGATTTATCGCAGATGATGATAATGATAGAGATATAGACACATATCTTTCATTTTTAGACAATGAGATAAAAGAGCAGTTTGAGCGTATACAAGGAGTTGCTGGGATCTTCGTTCCTGGTGGAACACTAGATGAGCTTCACATAAATCTCTCACCTGCAAAACTTGCAGCTCACTCTTTAACTATAGATGAAGTAGCAAGTGCCATAGTAGCGGAAAACATTGATACAGCCGCTGGAACAGTGGACATAGATAGACGAACTTATCGCGTTAGAACTTCTGCTAGGTTTAAATCCATAGAAGAGTTAGAACAGATGGTGCTTTTTAATGATGGAGTAAGAAGCATACGCTTAGGCGAAGTGGCGAAGATCTCAAAAGGTCATGCAAAAGTAGTTGCAAATATCTTACAGTCAAGCGGAGATGTGTTAAATAAAGCGCTTATCTATGGTGTTAGGATGGAGCCATCAGCCAATGTTGTTGAGACTACAAACCAAGTTGAGGAAGTTTTTAACCATTTAAATGCAAATGTTTTGCCAGAACATAAGATTCACATTGACTGGTTCTTTGACCAAAGAGGTTATATCCAAGGTGCCATCGAGCTAGTTCAGCAAAATATTGCAGTTGGCGGAGTCTTAGCAATTGTTATCTTACTCCTTTTCTTGCGTTCATTTTTACCTACTGCTGTAGTCTCTGCTGCTATTCCTATAAGTGTAATTGCGACTTTTATAGTTTTGAGTGCGATGGATAGAAGTCTAAATACCATCTCACTAGCTGGAATCTCTTTTGCCGTGGGGATGTTGCTTGATAGTGCCATCGTTGTTTTAGAGAACATCGATAGACACTTAAAGATGGGTAAAAAACCATTTGAGGCTGCACACGATGGAACTGTGGAAGTTTGGGGTGCTTTAGTCGCATCTGCACTTACAACCATTGCAGTTTTCTTGCCTGTTATATTTTTACAATCAGAAGCAGGACAACTCTTTAAAGATATCGCCATTGCAGTTACTGCTGCTATCACATTCTCTCTTTTTGTATCTATCTCTGTTATACCAATGTTATGGACTCAGTTTTTAAAGGTGAGCAAAGTAGATCATGAAAAAGAGCATGAAGTAGCTAGTAAGCCAAGGGATTCTTTTTTGGTAGCTATGGCAAAAAAAGTTGGTGCTTTTTTTATGGGTGCAGTTGAGTGGAGTTTAAAAAAAAGAATCAATCAGTTTGTAACAATCATATCTATGGGAGCCCTCTCAGGATTTTTGATTTTCATCTTTTTCCCAAAGATGGAGTACTTACCACAAGGTAACCAAAACTTAGTGATGAACATACTCATTCCACCTCCAGGACTCTCAGAAGATGAGAAAAAAGATATAGGAAAAAAGCTTCACGAACATATGAAACCTCACTATAGTAAAGATGTGGGTGGCATTCCACCTATTAAGCATACATTTTATGTCTCATATCAAGATCTTATTATTCAAGGAATGATCTCCACAGAGGAGAGTAGAGCGGCAGAGTATGTTCCTTTTATGATGCCAGCGGTAAATAGCTTTCCTGGAATATTTGGTATCTCGCTTCAAAGAGGTGTGTTTGAGCAAGGAATAGGCGAGGGTAGAAATATCGATATCGACATAAGCGGTCAAGATATGGAAAAACTAACTCAAATCGGAGGAATGCTCTTTGGTGCGATTTCTCAAGGTATGAAAGGCGCTCAAACTCGCCCAGTTCCATCCATAGAAGTTCTTTTTCCAGAGGCTCTGCTTCTTCCAGATAGAAATGCCCTTGCAAGTGTTGGAATGAGTAGTAGAAGTTTTGGTTTTGCAGCAGATGTACTGCTTGATGGTAGAAAAATTAGTGAATATACAGCAGATGGAGCGAAGTCAATAGATCTGATACTAAAATCAGACGATGAGCTTATTAATTCGCCAGAAGCACTATATTTAACTCAAATAGCAACTCCAAATGCAGGACTCGTTCCTATCTCTGAACTCGCGCATCTGCAACATACTACAAGTATCACTAAGATTCGTCACGTTGAGGGAAAAAGAACCATAACACTTCAAGTGACACCACCAACTACTATGACACTTGAAGAGAGTATTGAGAGGTTGGCTGCTATTGTCAAAGAAACAGTACCTGAGACAATGCTACAAGACTCCACAAAGGTAAAACTAGCAGGAAAGGCGGATAAACTAGCCGAGACTATAGAGTCTATGAAGTATAATCTCCTTTTTGCGCTAGTTATTATATATCTTTTAATGAGCGCACTCTTTGCTAACTTCTTGTATCCACTTGTCATTATGTTTACAGTTCCTATGGCTACTGCTGGAGGATTTATTGGGCTAAAACTTACAAATATGTATGTAGCTCCACAACCACTAGATGTTCTAACAATGTTAGGGTTTATCATACTTATCGGTATCGTTGTAAACAACGCTATTTTGATAGTTCATCAGTCACTAAATAACATCAAACATAGTGCCATGGCTTACAAAGAGGCTATAGTTGAGGCTACTAGCTCAAGACTTAGACCTATCTTTATGAGTTCACTAACTTCGGTTTTTGGAATGTTACCACTTGTTTTAGTACCAGGACCTGGAAGTGAGTTTTATAGAGGTTTAGGTTCAGTTATCACTGGTGGATTGGCTCTTTCTATGCTTTTTACTATCTTAGTAACACCAGCACTTTTGTATCTATTTTTAAGTTTTAAAAAAGATGAAAATGCAAAGGAGATCTCATGAGAATTGCACTAATATTTGTATTTTTTTATACTACACTTTTTGGTTTGACACTAGAAGAATCCTTGGAGTTAGCACTGCAAAACTCTCCAAAGTCTATGATATCTAAGAGCAATGTCAAGTATAATGAGCTTAAAAAAGATGAAGCAAGTTCTGCTTATCATCCAACTCTTGATGCAGGTTTTGAATATAAAGAGCTAGAGAAAACAACAGCCTTTTCCTTTAGTCCAACTCATAACTATAATCTAAGTCTAAAGTACAATCTCTTTAGAGGTTTTACTGACTCTTCAACCATAGACTCTAAAGAGGCAGAGATTATGTCTGCTAGACTTGAATCAAAGGCAGTAGTAGCAGATCTAAAGTTAGATGTTATAGTAGCTTATACAAACTACTTAAAAGCGCAGAAACTTATAGTCTCACAAGAAGCAGAGTTTGCTTCACTTACAAAACAGTATGATGATACGAACAATAGGTACGAACAAGGGATCATCGCAAAAAATGATCTGCTAATGATTGATGTTGAGAGACTAAAGTCAGAACAAGCTCTTATAAAAGCAAAGAGTGACTTTGTGGTTGCAAAGAGCGCACTAGAAAATATCATAGCTACAAAGATTTCAAAAGATGAGACTATTTCTGACTTTGATGCAAGTGTTGATGAGGTTACAAATATAGAGGAGCTCCAAGAAGAGATGATGCACAATCGTAGCGAGATAAAAGCAATGATGTTTAAAAGCAAATCTCTTGTTGCTCAAAGAGATGCAGTAGAAGGTAGATATCTTCCAAGTGTAGATCTGCTTGCAAGATATGATCTAAACGATAAAGAGAGAAAATCAGGAACAAATATAGTCCAACCAAAAGATCAAACAACTTATAGTGTAAATATTTCATGGAATCTCTACTCAGGTGGAAAAGATTTTGCCGCACAAAAAGCTCTTTTAGAAAAAGATAATCAACAAAACTATGAGTTAAATCAACTAAAGCTAGATCTAGCTAGTCAGTTAACAAAGGCTTATCAAGATCTTATAGTAGCAAAGAGTGCTAAAGTCGTGGCAAAAAAAGCAAAAGAGAGTGCAGAGGAGAACTACCGTATCACTGCAGATAGATATAGTTATGGAGATGTAGATACACTTACACTTTTAGTCTCACAAACTAGCCTAACTCAAGCTACAAATGCAGATAATAATGCATACTATAATCTCTATGTAGCTTATAAAACTCTTCGTAGAGTCGTGGCCGAATAATGGCGTGGTTTTGGTTAGTTTTAGCAGGACTCTTTGAGATACTTTTTGCAACATTTTTAAAGCTCTCAGATGGCTTTACAAAGCTTGGATTTACTCTAGCTTTTGTAATTGCAGCTGCTTTTTCTTTTTTCTTTTTAACTAAAGCTATGCAAGTTATCCCAGTTGGAACTGCCTATGCTGTGTGGACAGGTATCGGAGCTGCAGGAGTTGCAATCTTTGGCATCTTCTTTTTTGCAGAAACACTAAGTTTTGCAAGAGTCTTTTTTATCTCAACTCTCGTACTCTCTATCATCGGTTTAAAAGTAGTCTCAAGCTAGATCTTGTTAATCGTTCGTTAAACTCCAATTAACATATGGTTAATGTGGTGAGTCTATACTTCTCTCATCAAACAAAGGAGTTCACAATGAACAAAAAAATAATCTTAGGTTTAACAACTGCACTACTTTTAGCTACATCGGCGATGGCTTATGACGGACATAAGGGTAAACATCATGGAAATGAAAAATCGTGCAAGATGAAGCAAAATAACAACAAACATAAAGGTTCTCATATGTTTGTAGGTATGGTAATGAAGCTAGATCTCACAGACAAGCAAAGAGCCGACGTTGTCTCTATAGTTAAAGAGAGCAAGCAAAATATGCCAAATCCTAGCAAAGCATTTTCAGAGACTTCTTTTGATAAAAAAGAGTTTATAAAGTTAGCAAAACAAAATAGAGATGCAAAAATAGAGCGCAAAGCTGATATGATTGAAAAAGTATATAAAGTTTTAAACTCTTCTCAAAAGAAAGACTTAAGAACTATGCTTGACATGAAAGATATTATGAAAAAAAATAGAGGTAAAAATTGTAATGCTAAAAATTGCAATGGTGGAAGATGATAGAGATCTAGCTGAAGTACTGACTCAGTACTTAGCGAAATTTAACATCAAAGTTACAAATTTTGAAGATCCATTTATAGCTTTGAGTGCTATTGCTCTAGCGGAGTTTGATCTAGTCATACTAGATCTCACTCTTCCTGGCATGGATGGCTTAGAAGTTTGTAAAGAGTTAACCTCAAAGTACGATATTCCCATTATAATCTCAAGTGCAAGAAGCGACATAACAGACAAAGTTATAGCACTTGAACTAGGTGCTGATGACTATCTTCCAAAACCTTATGATCCAAGAGAGTTAGAAGTTAGAATAAGAACAGTTCTTAGGCGAAAAAACAAGTATATGCCAGAAGATGAAGTAGAAGAAATTTTTGTCTTAGATGAACAAAAACAAGAGATAAAAAAAGATGGCAAGTTTATAAAATTTACTCCAGCTGAGTTTGGGGTGATGTCTTTAATGTGCAAAAGAAAAGGTTTTGTAGTTTCAAGATATGATATTTTAGAAAGCTGTGACTTGTTTTGTGGCGATGAAGATAGCTCAAGTATCGCCGTGATAGTAAATAGGATCAGAAGCAAGATAGAAGATGATCCTAAAAATCCAAAACACTTCCTAACCATCAGAGGTATGGGATATAAGTTGATAGAATGAATAGAAATTCGATAACTTTTTTTATAAGCATAACTTTTTTTATTGCACTACTTTTAGTTTTACTAAGCTTTGGGATCTTGTATAAAGTGAGTGAACAAAGAGAAGAATTTTCCACTCAAAAAAGAAATATGCAAGCAATAAGAATGTTTATTAGAGAGTTTAAACATCGTGGTATAACAAAAGAGCTTCAAGAAGATTTAGAACTTCTTAATTACTCCGTAATAAGCCCAGATATAGAACAAAAAATACTAAAAAATCCAAACTTACAATCTCAAAAATCACATAAAAAACATAAAAATCATATGCAGATACAAGAGTTAAAACTCGATGGTAAACACTATATCTACATACAAAGTAAAAGAGGTGATGCTCTTTTGTTAAACAACAATGAGTTGCAGAGCTATAGCCATCTTATATTTGCTCTTTTTATATTTGTTTTTTTTGTGTTTTTATTTCTCTATCTTACAACTCTAAAGAAGCTAAAACCATTAAAGAGTTTAAAGCAAAAGGTTGAAAATCTTGGAGATGAGGAGTTTGATATCTCTTGTGCGAGTGAGAAAAAAGATGAGATCTCGCTTCTTGCAAATGAGTTTGATAGGTCTGCAAAAAAGCTAAAAAAACTAAGAGACTCTAGAAATGTTTTTATAAGAAACATCATGCATGAGTTAAAAACGCCCATCACAAAGGGGAAGTTCTTAACAGAACTTGCATCTACAAAAGAGAACAACCTTAAGATGCAAAAGGTTTTTTACAGACTAGAATCACTCATAAATGAATTCGCTTCTATTGAGGAGCTTATCTCTACTAAAAAGAGAGTTGAGCTAAGAGAGTATCACTTAGAAGATATTATAGACAATGCAACAGATCTGCTGATGTGCGATGAAAAAAGTGTAGTAAGAGAGTTTGAAAATATCAACATAAGAGTTGACTTTAAACTCTTTAGCATAGCTGTAAAAAATCTTATAGACAACGCAATAAAATATTCACCAGACAAAGAGGTGGTTATAAAAACAGATGGTATAAAAATTATATTTGTAAATAGAGGTGAAGCACTGAAATATGATCTTGAGAGATATTATGAGCCGTTTTTTAGCCCAGACAAAAGAGAAGTAGATCAAGGCTTTGGACTAGGACTATATATAGTTGAAAATATCATTAGTGCGAATGGGTATGAGTTAGCGTATAAGTATAGAGATGGCTTAAATATCTTTACACTACAAGAGAAGAACTAAGTTTTAAACCTATCTTTATAGCTACATTTTTTACATAACTCTTCTACTGCAACACCATCTTTAAAACCCTCTATAATCTCTGTAGATCTTTGTGAAGTAAGAATATCTTTTAAACTCTTGTGATGTAAGTTTCCAAGGTTTATAACACCATCTCCATCAAGACAACATGGAACTACAGTTCCATCTGAGAGGATCCCAATATGAGAAGAAAGCCCATAACAAGGTGCGTCACTGTTGTGAGAACTCTTTAATGATGGCCACTCAAAATAGCTATCAAAGTTTAGTAGTATTTTTGAAGCTAAGCGAAGAGACTCTTTTTTGTTTTGGTGATGAGTGCTTAGATCAATGTTAAAAAAAGAGTTAAGTTTTCCAAAAACTTGGTCGTTGTATGGATCTGCGACTGAAGAGTCTTGAAGGTTCCAAAGACGAAGATTTATAAATGGTTTTGGGTAGTTTTGAAGCTTTTTTGAGCAGAGATCTAGGACAGAGTTCATATAGTCATCAAAACTAAGATTTAGGCTGTTTTTATTGAAGCTGTTTAGCGAGATATTTAGTTGGCGAACAGAGTCGTGAAAGAGAGTTTTTGCATCGTGGTTTGGTAAAAAGTAACCACTTGTTGTGAGCTCCACTTCAAAGTTGTGTTTTTTGGCTAGATCTAAGTAATGGACAAGGTTTGAGAGAAGCAGAGGATCTCCCATAACATGAAGAGCAAGAGATCTTGTATAAGGCTTTAATTGAACAATGGTTTCTTCAAAAAACTCTAATGTCATAGTCTTTGAAGGATTTACTTTAGGAGGACAAAAACTACAAGCAAGACCACAAATATTTGTCACTTCAACATGAACACGATGAAACTTCATAAGCACTCCTAAAATTTGTCTACAACTTTAGCATAAAGAGAGTGAAACTAAGTATTCTCGTTCCCACGCTCCGCGTGGTAATGCATATAAATCTAAATAAACTTATATACACTCCAACGCAGAGAGACTGTGAAAGAACTTTCTAAAAGAACTCTTAAATAAGGGTTCTTTTAATCCCTAAAATGGTACAATACCGTCATAAAACTTCGTAATATAGGGCTTTGATGAGTAGTAATTATAAAGAAGGCT
>NZ_JALOAN010000054.1 GCF_023228785.1 Sulfurimonas sp. | reverse complement strand
CCTCTTTTAAAAGGTTTATTTTCTTTGTGATAGTCTCAAACCACTTTACACTATCAATCCCAAAACCGCCCTCAAATGCTTTAGCTTTTGCAATTTTGCGCATCTCATTTACTTCATTAACTACACTTGATTTCATCTTAGTTTCATAAAAATCTTTTGAAGAGTCAGTTGCCATTGCTAAAAAAGAGTCTAGATATGCATCTTGTTCAGCAACTAGAGTCATCCACTTAGCAAACATCTCATCGCCAAACTTATCTGTTGCAAAAGTAGCACTTAAAACTGCTCTCTCTATACCAGCTCTCTCTTTTGATTTTAGAAAGTTAGTATAAGAGTCTAGCGCCTTTACAAGTTCTTGCGTAGTAGCAAGTTTTGCACTAAGCGCTACTATATTTAAAATCTTAGCATTCATATTTGTATAGTAAGAAACTACATCTTTAGTGCTAATTTCAAGAGTATCAACTTTTGAACGAATTTGTTCTATTTTTCGCATCTCTTCATTAAAACTCTCTATCTCTTCTTGAAGGGATTTTGGAAATGAAGCAAAATCAAGAGTAGACGCATATGTACTAAGTTCTTGATTTCTTTGTGAAGTCATTACTCTTTGCTTTGGGAGTATATCTGTAAACTGTGTACCTTTAGAGCCTATAAATCCGGCACTTGCACCTCTTTCTTTTTGTGTTTCATGGATAAGTAAAGAAAGTTTTTGAGAAAGAATATTTAACTCTTTTGCTTGTTCTAGGATAGCTTTTTCTTGCAAAGCTTTAAAAGAAGATAGCGCAATAATGATAAGAGCAAAAGATATGACTATAGTAGCGATTAGGTTTAGTTTAAACTTTATGCTCATATTAAGCCTTTCTCGCCTTGAAGGTTGATGTTAGGTTAAGGTCGTCTATGAGTTCCATAAGCTGTTTATTTCCTATACGCATATCTATGTTTATCTTATCTTTTAAGATGAGTTTATTGAAGTAACCAATAACAGAAGATGTAATAGAGAGAGAATCAACTATATTTATAGTTACACTTTTATGGCTAGCAACAACGCCATCAACTAAGCTTTTGATTTTAGAAAAATCACTTATACTTTTTATGTTTCCAGTAATCTCGATAGTGTTTGCTGAGGATGATATTTCCATCTTAAAGCTCCTTGTATTTTAGGTGCATAGTTTAGTATTAAAAGCATTAATCTATTATGAATTTTTGATCTTAAAGATCCACTCTTTCATCTTCTTTTCATAGCCTATGTCTTTTAGTTTTACAAAGCTTAGAGGCTTTGATAAATAGTCTTGTTTTACATATCCACCAAAGTCATGAGGGTACAAATAACCACTATTTTTTTGAGTTATATTTTTTGGAATCTCTAACATCACGCCATCATTTACAGCTTGAAGTGCGGAGTTTATTGCTAAGTATGCTGAATTTGATTTTGGAGATGCGCAGAGGTAGATAACAGCTTGAGCTAGGATGATTCTAGCTTCAGGGTAACCGATCTGTGAAACACTTGTAAGTGCCGAAGTTGTGAGTGTTAGTGCTTGAGGATTTGCGTTTCCTACATCTTCACTAGCGAGTATAACAAGTCTTCTAGCTATAAAAGCCGCACTCTCTCCACCATCTATAAGTCTTGCTAAGTAGTAGATCGCAGCATCGGCGTCAGATCCTCGTATGGACTTTATAAGAGCACTAGCTAGATCGTAGTGAACACCAGCTTCGCTACTTCCAACACTAAGTGCATTTGGTCTGAGTGACTTTAGTAGATCTAGTGTTATGTGAGTTTTTATGCTTGAAGAAAACTCTAAAAGCTTGAGCATTGACCTAGCATCGCCTCCACTACTTGCAACTAAATACTCTTTTGCATCTTCATCGCACTCCAGATCTGCGTGTTTTAGAGCTTTTTCTAGGAGTTTTAAGAGTGAAGAGTTCTCAATATATTTTAACTCAAAGAGCATAGATCTAGATCTTATGGCAGAAGTTAGAGAGAAAAAAGGATTTTCTGTTGAAGCTCCGATGATTAAAACTGAGTTGTTCTCCATCACTGGTAAAAGTACTTCTTGTTGGTTTTTTGAAAGCCTGTGAACTTCATCTATAAATATAAGTGGTTTTTGCAGAGTGTTTTTGTATTGATCAAAGATCTTTCTTAACTGCTCTACTTTTAGTGAAGTTGCATTAAATTCATAAAAAGGTAGCTCCATTTTTTTGGAGATGATTCTAGCGATAGAGGTCTTTCCACATCCAGCAGGGCCGTAAAAAAAACTATGCCCTAATGCTAGTTTTTCACACAAGATCCTAAGTGGAGCATTTTGCCCACTTAGATGCTCTTGACCGACTAACTCATCAAATGAGCTAGGTCTTAGAAGATGCGTAAAGTCCACTCTATTTCGCTTTTTCTCTATCTTTTTTCTTTACTTCTTTCATAAAGGTAAAGAGCGCTGAGTACTCACTTCTTGAGAGAAATCTAACCTTTCCTGTTGGAAGGTTGTTAAGTTCAATCTCTGCAAAACTTACTCTTTTTAGATCTGCTACTTCTGCGCCAAAGTGAGCGAAAAATCTTCTGATCTCTCTGTTTTGACCTTCAGCTATAGCGATTTTTAGTATGGAGTAGTTTTGCTCACTTTTGTGGATCTTATAGCCTATAAAAGGTGAAAAAGTCATGCTTGTGATCTTAGAGTGAGAGTGTCCGCCAGCTGTTGCATCGCTTAACTCTAATCCGTTCATCATCGCATCTTCCATCTCTTTTGTTATAGGACCCTTTATCTTAACTTTATAAACTCTCTCAAGGTGCGAGTTCATAAGAGCAGTTGCAACTTTTGAAGCATCAGTTAGAAGTAAAAGCCCCTCAGTCGCAAAGTCTAGTCTTCCGATTGGGACATAGTGCTTGTACTGTTTTTCTAGTGAATCGTAGATAGTCTTTCGCCCTCGTGGATCACTCTTTGTTACAAGCTCACCCTTTGGCTTGTTATAGACTATGACTGTGTATTTGTCTCTTACAGTGATCTGCTTTCCACTCACATAGACGATGTCTTCGCCCTCATTTACCTGAGTAGCTGGGTTGTCAACTATTTCACCGTTTATTCTTACATAACCATCTGTTATTGCTTTGTCTGCCTCACGACGAGAGTAGCTTGAATGGTGTGCGATGTATTTGTTTAGTCTCATATTTACGAGATTCCTTTTTCTATAAGCGTGTGAATGTGTAGTACGCCTTTAATGTTTTTATTTTTGTCTGTTACTACTAAGAGTTGTATCTTCATCTCTTCTATAAGCACAAGAGCTTCGCTTGCTAAAATGTCTTCATCGTCAAGAGTTTTTGGATTCATCGTCGCATACTTAAAGATCTCATCTTCAAGTGAAAAGTTCTCTTCTAAAAGAGCACGACGAATATCGCCATCACTTACAAGTGCTATGAGTTTGTCATCATCATCTACGATCAAAACAGTTCCTAGTCTTCCCTCTGAGATCTTTACTATGGCATCTTTTACTTTTGTATCTTTTTTGATGATAGGAAGATCATCTTTTTTCATAAGATCTTTTACTTTTATGAAGAGTTTTTTCCCTAAGGCTCCACCGGGATGAAAAGAGGCAAAATCACTCTTTTTAAAGCCTCTGGCACGCATCAAGCAAACTGCAAGAGCATCGCCTAGAGCTAGAGTTAGAGTTGTAGAGCTTGTAGGCGCGCTATCAAGCGGACAAGCCTCTTTGTTTACAACTATATCTATCACCGCGTCGCTATACTTTGCTAAAGTTGAAGATCTATCTCTTGTCATACCGATAAGTGGAGTATCAAACCTCTTTACATGGGGAAGTATTGAGCTTAACTCTTCACTCTCTCCACTATAACTAATGGCTAAAACAACATCATCTTTGCTTATCACCCCTAGATCTCCATGGAGTGCTTCTGTTGGGTGTAAGAAAAAACTAGGAGTTCCAGTAGATGCTAGCGTTGCAGCTATTTTTGCGCCTATGAGTCCGCTCTTTCCAACGCCTGTTACTATGAGTTTCCCCTTGCAAGCAAGTATAGTCTCAATAGCCTTAACGAAGTCATCAGTGATGTTCATTGCGGCATCTAGCAGTGTTTGTGCTTCTATGTTTAAAGTCTCTTGTGCAATCTCTTTATAATTCATAGTGCGATTATATCCTCTTTAGCTTCATAAGTGTATAATTTTCGCATGAAAAAAATAGTAATTTTGTTTAGTGGTGATGGGTTTAATGCTCAAAATATTGTAAGAAAAATGCACAAAAAAGAGTGTGAAGTAGTTTGTGGGATCTCAAACAAAAGAGATGCAAAAGGGCATAAAAAACTCCAAGATCTAGGCGTAAAAACAGAGGTCTTAGAGCATGCTGGATATGATTCTAGAGAGAGTTTTGATAGAGATCTTGTAAAGCTCATAGAGAGTTACGAGCCAGATCTTGTAGTTCTAAGTGGTTTTATGAGGATACTTAGTCCTGTCTTTACTTCAAATGTAAAAGCGATAAATCTTCATCCCTCACTTTTACCAAAATACAAAGGTGCAAAGGCAATAGAACAGAGTTTCTCAAGCGAAGATCTAGAGTGTGGAGTAAGTGTTCATCATGTAAATGGCGAGCTTGACGCTGGAGAGATCATTTTGCAAAAAAGTTTTTTAAGATCTACAGACGAGACATTTGAGAGCTTTAGTGCAAAGATAAAAGAGCTTGAATACTCTATCGTGCCAGAGGCTATAGCAAAGGTTTTAAATGCAAAGAATTTTTGATGAGGTAGCCTCTCTTGATGAGAGGTGTTATGAGGAGTTTGCTTTAAGTGAAGATCTACTAATGGAGCACGCTGCTAATGGAATGGCTTCATTTATAAGAGGGCGTTTTAAAAGAGGCTCAAAAGTCATTATAGTTTGTGGAAGTGGAAACAATGGTGCAGATGGCATTGCACTTGCAAGGATTCTTCATGGTGATTATGAAACTAAGATCTACCATGCAAAAGAGCCAAAAAGTGAGATGGCAAAACTACAAAAAAAACGATGCGATGCTATTGGTGTTGAAGTTATAGACTCACTTGAGATCTGCGATGTTTTAGTAGATGCAATAGTCGGAACTGGTTATAGTGGCGGGTTTAACGAGGATCTAAAGAGTTTGATCTTAGAGATGAACGAAAATAGAGCTTTTAAAATAGCTTGTGATGTTCCTTCATCTGGTTTTTATGCTGATGTGACTCTCACAATGGGAGCTTTGAAAAAGTCATCGTTCTTAGATTCTCAAAAAGAGTTTATTGGCGAAATAAAAGTCCTAGATCTAGGAGTTGCAAGAGAAGTTTATGAGACAGAATCATCTTGGCATCTGCTTGACTTTGAAGATCTGATCTTGCCAAAAAGAGAGAAGAAAAACACTCATAAAGGTAGTTTTGGGCATTTAGTCTTAGCTTGTGGGCAAAAGAGTGGGGCGAGCATCTTAAGTGCAAAAGCAGCTCTTAGGTTTGGGGCAGGTTTAGTCACACTTATGGGTTATGAAAACACACAGATCCCACACACCATAATGTACTCACATGCTATGCCGTACAATGCAACAGCACTCGCTTTAGGTATGGGTTTGGGAAATGAGTTTAGCGACATAGAACTTAGTGAGTTTTTAGATAATTTTCTTCCTCTAATAGCTGATGCAGATGTTTTTCACATGGAGATTATAAAAGAGATTTTAAAGAGAGACAAAATTGTTTTAACTCCTCATGCTAAGGAATTTGTCGCACTTTTAAAGCAAGTTGGTTTAGCAGATCTGAGTGTAGCCGAGCTTCAAAAGGAGCGATTTTTCTTCGTTGAGCTTTTTTGTAAAGAGTACCCTCATGTGACTTTAGTTTTAAAAGGCGCAAATGTTATCATCGCCAAGGGTGATGAGTTTTTTATAAATCCACACGGAACATCGGCACTTGCAAAAGGTGGAAGTGGAGATGTTTTAAGTGGACTCATCGGAGCACTTCTAGCTCAAGGCTATGCTCCACTAGAAGCTGCAAAGAGTGCATCCTTGGCACACACTGCTTTAGCGCAAAGTTACAAAGGTGCTGATTTTTCTATGACTGCGGAAGATTTAATAGAGGGCATTGGTAAGCTGTAAGAAAGTCTATGTTATAAATTTAAAACTCTCTAGTTCCAACGCTCTGCGTCGGAATTTATATATATCTGAGTTGCAGTTGTATATATGGACTCCCACGCGGAGCATGGGAGCCAGTTAAACCCTCTAGTTCCAACGCTCTGCGTCGGAACTCATATATATCTGAGTTGCAGTTGTATATATGGACTCCCACGCGGAACATGGGAGACAGTTATAAAATAGTGAAATAAAACTAAGGAAATAATAATGGATAATATTTTAAAAATCGGAAAGTATGAACTAGGATCTCGCCTTATTGTGGGAAGTGGAAAGTATAAAGACTTTGAGACTACAAAACTAGCGACTCTTGCATCTGGGAGTGAACTTATCACAGTTGCAGTTCGCCGCCTAAATATTACAGATCCAGATAAAGAGAACTTGCGTGATACCTTTGCTGGCACAAATGTAAAGTTTCTACCAAATTCTGCTGGGTGTGTAACAGCTGAGGAAGCTATTACAACTTTTAGACTAACTCGCGAGGCCACAGGTATAGATCTAATAAAGCTTGAAGTTATAGGCGATACACAAAAGACTCTATATCCTGATGTTTTAGAGACTATAAAAGCTTGTAAAATTTTAGCCGAAGATGGTTTTACTATCATGGCTTACACTTCTGATGATCCAATAATGGCAAAAAGACTTGAAGATGCAGGTGCTCACGCTATTATGCCTCTTGCTGCTCCTATTGGATCTGGACTTGGTATTCAAAACCCTTACAACATTGTATTTATCCGTGAAGCGGTTAATGTTCCTGTTATAGTTGATGCAGGAATTGGTTGTGCTTCAGATGCAGTTTACGCGATGGAACTTGGAGCTCATGGAGTTTTAACTAACTCTGCAATTGCGTGTGCTCAAAACCCTATGCTAATGGCTGAGGCTATGAAGCACTCCATATTAGCTGGAAGAATGAGCTATCTCTCTGGAAGAATCCCAAAGAGACCATATGCAACAGCATCAAGCCCAATAGATGGAATGATACAGTTTTAGTTAATTGGGTGCTCTGAACAATTATTAAGGTAGATCCTGAATTAAGTTCAGGATGACGGTTTGTTTGTTCAGGATGACGCGTGTCCCGTCATTCCGTGCTTGACACGGAATCTAGTTTATAAATTAATCAGAAGGTTCGATTTACTAAAGGAGCGAACTCCTTTAGTAAGATAGCTTACTTAACAATGACTTTATTTCTACCTGCTTCTTTGGCCTCATAAAGTGCTTCATCAACTCTTTTTATAAATGACTCTTCACTCTCACCGTTTATATACTCTGTAATACCAAGAGATATAGTAATTTTGCCAACAGTCCCAAATAGATGCTCTTCTACCTTAACTCTTAACTTTTCGCCAAGTATAGAAGCGTTAGCTAAAGATGTAGCTTGTAGTGTTATCATAAACTCTTCACCGCCCCATCTAGCAGCTATATCTCCTGTGCGGATAGAAGAAGTTATGATGTTTGCAAGCTCTATTAGTACCTTGTCTCCTACACCATGTCCATGTGTATCATTTACTTCTTTAAAATGATCTATATCTAAAAAGATTACACATAGTGGTGAGGAAATTGTGCGCGAAAGTGCTATCTCTTTTTCTAAAACATCATTTAGTTTATTTCTATTAAAAAGACCTGTCAAAGCATCTGTAGAAGCCATATGCTCTAGTTCTTTTATTTTGACATATTCTTTAGTTATTTCATCAAATGTTATGAGATAGAGCATCTTATCCTCTGTTTTTATCTCTTTTGCATAAGGTTTGAAATATCTATGCTTATCATTTTTTTCTATACAAACTTTTAGTGTTTTGCTATCTTGTTCTTTTACAAGATATTCTATCCAGTGAATGCCATCATTATATGTTTGTATAAAGTTGCTATTACCTTCTACATACTCAAACAAATCAGACATATATTCGTAGTTCTTTTTAAACTCTTCTATAGAGGAATAACCAGTAAAATCAAGTACAGTTTTATTAGCATATATGACATCTTTACCATCTGCAAGGACCATAAAACTAGAGTCAGTGTCGATAATCTCTTGTAAGAGCTGTTTGGTAGATTCTATCTCTTTTGTTCTTCGCTTTACTTCATCTTCTAGTTTTTGACTATATCTTAGTTGTTTGAAGATTAGTAAAAATATACTAAATAAGAAAACCACTACAAATATTTTCAATAAAATTACTCTAGTCTTTATAGATGAGGTGACTTCAAAGTACTCTTTAGAGTCTAAACTAACGCTTATCCCACCTCTAACATCACCGAGTGAATAACCTTGATGCTTATGACAAGGAAGACAGTAGTTAGTTGTAAAAAGTGCTCCCATATAGTTAAATTCAGAATCTTCATCTATTTCGTAGTACTCTTTTTCATTTGTATTTTCAAAATGATTTAGTGCTCTCTCTTCAAAAGGGGTGGCTTTATTGTCTGGATTAATTGGTTTAAGACTTGTTATACGAAAGTGAAAACCATCTATGTGGGAGATCTCAGATAATTGCCTAGACATCCATGCTGGATTTATTTTTATAAGAGTAAGGTTTTCATCAACTTTTAAGATATTGTCTCTTAAAAAAGGGTTTGGTTTTTGACCCTCTTTAGGTATGGCATAAATTCCACCATAGCTGGCATTCCACACTCTTGTGTTTACTTGATCTTTAAAATGTGTCTGAGCTTGCTTTACAAGAATTTGTTTTTGAAGTTCCATATTTTTTTCATTAAAAACATCTATAAAGTAAAAAGAAGTGAATACCGATACTAAAAAAATGGTAGCAAGTAGTATATATTTGGTAAGTTTAAGCATAACGCGAATTATAACAAATAGTTAAGATACTTTATCTTAAAGTTCAATTTTTTTGGATAGATGAGTCATCAGTAAAAGCTGTCCCATTCCCTCAAAAAATCTATCTACACCCATGTCTTTAGCGTCTACGGATTTTTTTAAAGCTTCATAAAAGACAAGTTTTGACTCCTGGGATGCACTCATAAATGTCTCTATAATGTAAGCAAAGCTAAGAGTGTGAACTTTTTCATTTACTTCAAAGTCAATTGTAGAAGCCACATCTATTCCCTCATCTATAAGAATCTGTTTACATTTTTGCTCAATATCGGTTTGCATTAAATAATCTCCATCAAAGAAAGTAAAAGTAGTATCATAGCAACAGGTGTTATATAACGAAGTGAAAAGTACCAAACTTTAAATGCTACAGCTCCAAACTGATGCTTTAAAACAGATTCTACTCTCTGTTTTTCTACTCTATATCCAATAAAAAGAGCCATGATAAGTCCAGCAAGAGGTAACAATATAGAAGCGGTAATATAATCCATCCAGTCAAAAAAGTTTCTACTTCCAAAGCTAAGTAACTCTTTGTATGCATCCGCATTTGACAAAATAGCAACTATACCAAAGAGATAAAAAAACAGACCCATGGAGATAGAAGCCTTCAATCTGCTCCATTTAAACCTATCGATAAAGTATTCTATCATAGGCTCTACTAAAGACACAGCAGAAGTCAAACCTGCAAAAGCAAGAGATATAAAAAACAAAACTGCAAAGAAGTTGCCAATGATCCCCATCTCGTAAAAAACAGTAGGTAAAGATATGAAGACTAAGCCAGGACCTTTCGCAGGACTAGATCCATACTCATATAAAAATGTAAAGAGCATCAAACCTGCAACAATTGCTATAAGAGTGTCTAAAAATGTTATCCAAAGAGCATTTTGAACAAGGTTTGAATCTTTTGGCATAGATGCAGAGTAGGTAAGAATTGCTCCCATACCAAGAGAGAGTGTAAAAAAAGCATGACCAATAGCGGTTATAAACACTCTAGAATTAATCTTGTCCCAATTTGGAGCAAACATAAATTCTACAGACTGGGAGAAAGCATCAAGAGTAGTGGCGTAAGCAAACATTCCTACAATGATAATCATAAGCGTTGGCATCAGTAGCAGATTTAGTCTTTGAATACCACCTTTGATGCCTTTTGTTAAAATGTAAGTGATGATTAAAAAAGTTAAAGTATGATAAAAGAATTGAGTTAAAATATTTGAGTGAAGCATCGTTGTAAATGTGGATTCAGCCTCTTGTATAGATGTTGGAAGTGAAGTGACTGAAGTTACTATATAGTTAAATATCCAACCAATAACTACAGAGTAAAAGGTCATAATCAAAAGCCCAGTTACGCTTTGAAAACCGGTGAGTTTCCAGAGGTTTTTATGTTTTGGTGCAAGGGATTCAAAACAACTCACTCCATCTTTTCTTCCAATATAACCTATGAACATCTCGGATATAAGTATAGAAAAACCAATGAGTAAAACTGTTACTAAGTATATAAGAACAAATGCTCCACCACCACTCTCACCTGCAATATATGGAAACTTCCAAATATTTCCAAGCCCAACAGCACTTCCCGAAGCTGCTAGTATAAACCCTATTCTACTAAATCTTGCTATCTTCATATGTAAAAAACCCCTTAAAAACAGACAATTATACTAGAAAAACAAATTATACAAAAGAAATGATATTAAAGCATTGACATTTTAAAAGTAATTGACTATAATTTCGCCTCATTAATCAGCTACTAGCTCGGTTAATGTACAAGTGTCGGGGTGTAGCTCAGTATGGTTAGAGTACCTGGTTTGGGACCAGGGGGCCGAAGGTTCGAGTCCTTTCACCCCGACCACTTTTATGTCTATGAAATTATGGTGAGATTAGCTCAGTTGGTTAGAGCACTGGTTTGTGGTGCCGGGGGTCGCGGGTTCGAATCCCGTATCTCACCCCACTATAATAAATATAAAAACTTCGTAAAATAATAAAACAATAGTTGCGTCCGTGGCTCAACTGGATAGAGTTTCGGATTTCGGCTCCGAGGGTTATAGGTTCGAATCCTATCGGGCGTACCATTTATTTGAACGATAAATGAACAAAGTCCATTTATCTACGCTA
>NZ_JALOAN010000053.1 GCF_023228785.1 Sulfurimonas sp. | reverse complement strand
GAAGTTCTTTGTCTTTTAGTGCATTTAGAGTAGCTTCATCACTTTTTATATTGTAGTAATCCTCAGTAATGCTTAGTTGCAAACTCTTTTTATATGAAAGGGAGTTATATTTCGCAGATAAGGAGAGCTCTTTGTTTTGTTTTATAGTGTTTTGTGTCTCCCCACCACTATATAAATCTAGTGAGATCTTTGCATAGCCGCTATAAGTATCACCAGGAATATTCTTAGATCTATCATCATCTCTGCTATAAAAAGCACCAGCATCTATCTTTGGATAGTATTCACTCTTAGAAGACTCTACTTCTTTTTCTCTAGCCATCTCTTGTAGATCTTTTGAAATTGCCATTTTATTGTTAGTAGTTGCAAAATCAAGCAGTGATTTTAAACTCTGTGCATATATAAATACTGGAATAACCAGCAGTAGTAATTTAGTCATTTTTTTCCTCCAAAATATCAAACAAAGCATCTGTAAATTTATGTATCTCTAATTTTACATCTTCTATAGTATTTGTTGACGAGCTTGAGATAAACATACCTTTTGCAAGTACAAAAAGCCCTCTTGCAAAGCCCTCAGAACCCTCTCTTATCTCACCACTTTTCACACCATCTCTTAAAACATCTACAAACCACTCATAGTAATCTTTTGCATAAGAGCTTTGAAACTCCATCATCTCTTTGTTTGGGCTACTCAAAGAGATAGAGATAAACTCCTTATATATAGCCCTTAGGTCAGAGACATCTTCATCATAAAAGATAGATGAAAATTGCTTTATCTTCTCCCTTGTAGAGCTTGCACTCTCTATCTTTTTTGTTAAAGATTTTTTATACTTTTTCATTAAAATATTTACTATCTCAAAGACTATATCTTCTTTGTTACAAAAGTAGTCATATATAGTGCCCTTGCCTATCTTAGCAGCCTTTGCTATTTGAGATACGCTTAACTCTTTTATGCCTTTTTCTACAAATATATCTTTACAAGCTAGTGCAATATCTTTTCTTTTTTGTACCTTATCTACAATAATTGCCATGCCTTTCCTTTAAAATGACTGACCGTCGGTCATTTAAAAAAGAATTGTATAGTTTTTTTCTTAACTAGGTATTAATATAGTAAAATTTATATAAAAATAAAGAAGTTATTTAGGCGAAGATCAAAGTGCAAACGCCATCGAAAGCGAGGTTTCAACCTCGCCAAAAAGTCACATATTTACTTTACAAGTGCAACTGCATCTATCTCAACTAATGCATTTTTTGGTAGAGTCTTTACCGCTACAGTTGAGCGAGCAGGTTTATGAGAGCCAAAAGCCTCTTCGTAGATCTCATTAATTGTAACAAAATCATCCATAGAAGCTATGAAAATAGTAGTCTTTATTACCTCTGACATTGAGCTTCCTGCTTCTTCTAAAACTGCTTTTAGATTTACTAAAACTTGTTTTGTTTGGATCACAACATCATTTTCCAACATAATTCCCGCAGGAGTAAGTGCAATCTGTCCAGAGGTAAAAACCATCCCATTTGCCACAACTGCTTGTGAGTAAGGTCCTATTGCCGAAGGTGCTTTGTTTGTTTGTACGAATTTCATTAGTAAGTTTTCCTTAATTTTATTTAATCTCGCCTTTTTTTACTTTTATGGCTCTCTCTTTATCAACATCTCTTAGATATGATCTAAAGTCTAGCTCATCCCAGTAGCCTGCAAAAGTAAAGATTATCTTCTCATTAGAAGTTACAAAGTAGTGTCTTGGAACACTTCTGATGTTGAAGTTTTCTGGCAAAGTATCCATATCTCTGTCTGCTTGAACTAAAACATATTTTTCTCTTAAAAGTTTTAACACTCTTTCATCTTGAAGTGTAGTGTCTTCGAACTTTCTACACCAACGACAACTACTTGATGTAATCAAAACATAGATATCTTTTTTCTCTTTTTTTGCAATTTCAACAGCCTCTTCATACTCACTCAACCAGTTAAGTTCAGCTGCCATAAGTGACGATAAAAAGATGATGCTAACTATTATATATTTCATGCCCTACTCCCAAATATTTATAAGTTTTTTAAAGACTCTATAAAGTCCTTCTACTTCGCTAACACTAGTTCTCTCATTTACTGCGTGAATTGTATCATTGATGACCCCAAATTCTACAACATCTACGCCCTTTGCAGAGATAAATCTTGCATCTGAAGTTCCTCCAGCAGTTGAGTGTTTAGCTCTCTTACCTACTATGCTCTTTATCGCCTCATCAATCTTTTTTACAAGCTTTGTTTTTGTATCTGTTTTAAAAGGATAAGAGCCTTGTGTAAGTTTTAGATCATAATCTAAACCCTCTAAGTTTTTAGCTACAAACTCTCGAACTTCTTTTTGAGTTGTAAGAGTTGTATTTCTCACATTAAACATCATCTTTAACTCATTTGGAGTGACATTTGTTACTTGCATACCTGCGCGAATATCAGTTATAACAAACTTGCTAGGGCTAAAAAACTCATCTCCTGGATCTAGATCTATCCCCGCCATATTTAAAAGTCTTGGAGCGATATTGTGAATTGGATTTATTGTTTTGTTTGGATAAGCTGCGTGACCTTGCTTTCCTTTTAAAGTTATATAACCATTTATAGAACCTCTTCTTCCTACTTTTATGGCATCTCCAAAACTCCTCTCACAAGTTGGTTCTGCCACAATCACAGCATCAGGAAGCATAAAGTTATCTTCTAAATACTCTAAAACTCTTATAGTTCCATCTACTGCATCGCCCTCTTCATCGGAAGTCAGCAAAAGTGAAAGTGTACCTTTAAACTCTTTTGTCTCTTTTACAGCTTGAGTAAATGCCGCTACGCCACTCTTCATATCTTGAGTTCCACGACCATAAATATAACCATCTTTCTCTATAGCTTCATAAGGATCTGTATTCCAACCCTCACCTGCAGGAACTACATCAACATGTCCAGCAAAACAGAGATGCTCGCCTTCAGCAAACTTTTTATATATAAAGAGGTTTTTTACACCTCCAATATCTACACGCTTAGCTGTAAATTCTGGTAAATAGCTCTCTATATAGTCCAAAATGCCACCATCATTTGGTGTCTCGCTCTTTTGAGATATAAGATACTTCAAAAGTTCAATTACACTCACAAACTACTCTTATTTTGAGTTTCTTGTGTGTATCTACTAAACTTCATAGTCGCTAATTTAATTGATTTTTTAATATTATATTCCTCATTTAAAAAAAGTTATTATACTGTTTTTGAGTTTAAAAGTGTAGATTCATACTCAAGTGTAGATTTTTAACCTTCCATCGCAAAGGTCGTTCTTGTTAAGATGGTTCAAATATTAATATAGTAAAATCTTATCATACAAATTTAAAGGATAGTGATGAAAAAGATTTTTAAGATCTTTACAGGTGTGATTTTAGCATTAGGTGCAAGTCTATGTTCGGCAAGTGAGCAAAGTCTTCAAATATTTAGTGTTGAAAATTCCAATGGTGCTATAAATGCTAAAACAGTTCAAAAAGCTTTTGGAGATGTTGGGTTAAAAGTTGATGTAAATAATGATATGAACTCAATTTTTTCCAAAAGATATGACAACGTACATCATAAAAGCTACAATTTAGCAATATTTACTAATGATAAATTGCTAAAAAAACTTATGAACGAGTATCCAAGTGTTGGTATCATAACACCACTTACTATGTCAATCTATGTAGATGCAAAAGACAATATTAACGTTTCTACGCTCTCTTTGTACGGTATGTCTAGAATCACAAAGATTCCTGCTACAAATCCGGATCTAGTAGCATACTCAAAGTTAGTAGATGCAGCACTGCATAAAGCACTACCAAATGGTAAATACTTAAGTGTAAACCATGGAACAAGTGAAGCCTTAGTAACTGAGTTTACAACAGAGTTTGCACTTGAAGATGGTGATACATATGAAGAGCTAAAAGAGAGTTTTAAAGAAGAGTTTGAAGCTGAAATAAGTCCAGTTGGATTTTTAGTTCCAAAGTCTTATACATTTGAGCATGATGATTATGATTTCTTCGATACATACTCTATAATCAGATTTAATGCCATATATCCAGTATCTAAAAACCATCCAGAAGCTGGTGCTTATGCTCCTTTTTCAGTAGTTATGTATAAGAAAAAAGATGATGACACTGTGTATATAGCTTACCCATCTATAGAAAATTGGATCGGTGATTTAGATATCAAAGAAGAAGCGACAATTAAAGCAGTTCGCCAAACTCAAGATAAGTTTCAAAATATTCTTAGTGAACTTGCAGAGTAGTTACTCTAAAACACTACCTATTCTTCCCATCTTTTGGATGGGAAGTTTATAAAAGAGACTACTCTTTTTTCTGCTCAAGAGTTCTTTGTATAACAACATCATTATTGATACCTGCAGAATATTTGTAAACAAGCATTCCCCCACTTCTACCTTGATAAAGTGAAACTACCAATAAAACTATAATCAATATAAAAGAAATATTTTCATAAAGAGCAGATTCTTTAGAAATAGCAAACCATTTAACTATAGAAGTGATTACCAAAATAGCTACCACAAAAAAACCAAATATCTTATGAGTGCTTAAAGCACTTACCCCTTCTTGGACAATGTAATTATTTTCCATTATCTTTTGTGCATCTTCTATTCCACTGATTGCTGCGAGAAATGATACAAACATTGCAAAACCAACAATTCGAAATGCTGCTTTGGAATAGGCTATATCTTTTGTAATAAAATATGTAAATTGAGAAAACAAAGCGATTATAGGCAGGGCGACTACGAAGTGTACAAATGGTGGATGTAAGATATTCATTTTTCTTCCTTTTTTTTAGAGAATAGGAAGATTATAGTATCAAGAAAATTAATACAATATTAAATACAGTTAATAACTAACACCAAAGAGCAAAACAGTCATAAAGTGCCTATTTAGCACCTATTCAAGTGAATTGACTTTCACTTAATCTACTCATAAATTTAGAAGTAAATCCTAAAAAACTAGCCTAGCACCAAATAAATTTTATTAGTTCACTAGCTGTAGATTTATCCATATATGCTTCTTTTTGTATGCTATTAAAATAGCACCTTTGGAGTTTTTATGCTTATGAATGATATCTATCTAACTCTTATGATTATACAAGGCTTTTGATTTGTATTCATGACTTAACAACATCTTGTATGTTATGTAAGAAATTTGCCAATTAACACACATAGTGTTGAGTTATTTAAATATATGGCATTAAACATACACTAAAATTTTAAGAAGCATATACGCTTTTGAGCATCTTAATCAGATAATAATACTTTTTGCTGTTTCTCTATTTTTAACACACAAAAATTATGCTAGTTAATCATGTGTATTAAGGTTTTTTACATATAATGTGTTTGATTAAAGAGTTATCCGCTCGCTACGCGACCGGATAACGGGGGCGCGGGTTGAACACCCGCTAGTCATCTGTCGCACAGCGCCAGATAACAAGCGGGAGGAGCAAGCAACCATTGCAAAACCTAAAGGTTTTCCAACGGCAGTTACTCACCCGCGCCCCCGTTAGCTTACCAAAGGAAAACAATGCCATTACAAAATAGAGTTGATCCAAATGGAGAATTAAAAGCAGTAAAATCAAGAGGTGCTTTTCTTGGAAATCGTGGAATTATTCACAATGATGAAAAAGAAATAATTGCACCTTTTAAAATAAAGGGATGGGTTACTTGCCAATTAGAATTTAAAGGCAGAAAAAGAGAGTTAATGGCAAAGGGAAGATATACAGAATTATTTTTTTTAGATGAAGCTACTGCATTTTCAGCAGGGCATCGTCCTTGTGCAGAATGCAGAAGACAAAGATATAATGAATTTAAAGAAAAATGGCTAGAAGCAAATCAAAACTTACTTCTTGATAATTCAACAAGCATAGCTAATATTGATAAAATCATTCATCAAGATAGAATCAGCAAAAAACAAAAAGTTACATACCAAGATAAAATGAATTTATTGCCAAATGGTACAATGATAGAAATTGATTCTATTCAATGTCTTATTTGGAACAATAAAATATTCAAATGGACATTTGAAGGTTATGAACCAACAAGCATAAATATTACTAATAAAGATGTTACAGTTTTAACACCAAAATCATACGTTGAAATGTTTAGGAAAGGATTTACTCCTACTGTTCATAGCAGCTTAGAAGAAAAAAGCTAACAAAACATTGGAGAGAAATAGTTTACCCTATCGGGCGAAACTATTTCTCAAGTCAACCGTTAGGTTACAACATTTGACAGTTAAATCAAGGAGATAAACTAAATTGAAAGTAAGTTATAAAATAAAAGTTTTTTTACATTTACTATTTCCTCTCTTTGTTTTTGTACTATTTTTACTTATATCATCTGCAACATCAAGTAATAATACTGATGTTGCAGAAAAAGTTACGAATAATAATACATCTGATGGTTTTAAGATTTTATTTTTTAACTATATATTTTTTGCATTACCGCACTATATAACATTACTTTTATCACTAATTAAAAAAACAATTAAGCCTGTACTTTTATATCTATTGAGTACTGCTAATATTGTTTTAATTGGCTCAATTAGCTGTATTGCTTATTTAAAATACTTGAAATATGTAGATTTGTCATTATTATGGATTTTTTATTTGCCACTATCTTTAATCATTATATTGTTAACATTACTAATAGTAAAAAAAGAACCTAACAAAAACGAGGAGACCAATAATTTACCCTAGCGGGAAAATTATCGCTCACGACAAACGTTACATCGTAAAGTAAAAATTATAAGCAATTTTCATTGTGCTATAATACACAATAAAGAAAAAAAGCTAGGAGATATTTATGATACAGTTATCAATACAAGAGCCAAAAATTGAAAAATTTTTTAATGGCTCAAAAGATGAGATAATGAAAGCATTGAAGTCTATTGTTGATAATGACATACATGATTTTTCTCAAATAAATGGCACTTCTGAGCTTAGTGAAGAACAAAAAAAAGAACTTGCCTCTAGAATAAACTCATTTCACGAAAATCGTTCTATTGGTAGAGACTGGAATGATATAAAAAGTGATTTAGAAAGATAATTTTGACTTTAAAACTACATCCTCTTGCAGAAAATGATTTAAGAATTGCACTCGACCATTACTTTGAGATAAGCCAAAAACTAGGAAAAAGATTTTTATCTCATATTGACAAACAATTTAATAACATTCTAAATTCTCCAAATTTATATCAATATGAGACCAAAACATCTCAAAAGTTGTAATTAATAAGTTTCCATACATCATAATATATGAACAATTTGAAGATATTATAATAATATTAGCTATATTTCATACTAAACAAAATCCAAAAAAATTGACACAAAGACACAACAAAACATAGTAGCCAATAAATTATCTAGCGGTCCTTTATTAGCTCATGACAACCCTTAATCCCAATCATCCAAAACAAACTCATCAGATGTGTCTTGAGCTTTAGGCTCATTGATTTTTGGCTCTTCTATTTCAGTAGATTTTGGTTTATTCATCTGCTCTTGGAACTTCAACTCTAGCCCTTTTGAAGTCATAACAAAGCCATCAACTTTGAGTTTTCCATTGTGGATCTCGTTGTGGTGGTCTTTACAAAGTGGGATGAGATTGTGTTTACTATCTTGGTGAAAGTGACCTATGAAACCAGCTTTATCGGCTAGTGAGCGTTGTGATATGTGATGTACATCCTCTGCCATAGCTCCACAGATCACACACTTTGTCACGTATAGTTCTTTGTTGTACTTACTTGTTTTTTTCTTTACTAAAAGTTCTAACTCATCGAAGTCATTTGCAAGTCTTTTTCTTATCTTGTTTGCGATGCTTAAAAAATCTTCATCCATATGCAAAGACTTTGCAAACTCCAAACCATATATGCTACTTCCACTTCCAGCTTGAAGCACTCTATTAAAGACAAGGGCATCTTTTACTTCATCATACTCAACACTAAGATGCAAGTTTACAACATTTACAAGTGAGCTTATCTCTTTCATGCTAGAGAGTTGGTGCAGGTGAGTTGCAAAGAGAAAGAGAGATCTAAGTTGTGAGAGTTTTATAATGGCAGATGAGACTATTGCAACGCCTGAGAGTGTCTCAGTTCCGTGACTTATCTCATCTCCGAGTATTAGAGATTTAACTGTTGCACGGTTGAAAATATTTTTAAGTTCTAGCATCTCCACTGCAAAAGTTGAGAGCCCTTTAGCAAGGTTATCCTTAGAGACTATGCGAGTAAAAAGAGAGTCAAACAAAGAAAATTTCATAACAGACGCACTTACAAAAAAACCAGATTGAGCCATCAAAACTGCAATGGCGATACTCTTCATAAGTGAAGATTTTCCACTTGAGTTGATGCCATACAAAAGCACACCATTTATATCGTGTCCATCATGCACACCAACTTCAAGCATGACAGAGTTTGGGTGTGGCAGATCCATATATTCGCGATTACCCATAACAATGTCATTTGGAACATAGATCCCTACTCTTTGCTGAGTCTCTATCAGAGGATGTCTGAGTTGCATAACTTGCATAAAGTTTTCATCCTCTTTAGCGTCGATGATCATAGGTCTTGAGTGGTTATATTCTTGTGCCACTTTAGATGAACTCACCGCAACATCAAGATCTGAGATGTATGAGATAACTCTATCAAAAAGCAGAGAGTAGCGCTTCTCATAAAGAGCTTGAAGTTTTAAAAATCTGTCTCTCACTAAGACTACAATTTTTCTACGATTTTTCATAATATTGTCTGAGAGAGTATCTGTAAAAGTAGAGGTCATCTTCACACTATTAGTAAGCTTCTTAACACTAAAGTTACAAAATTCTTCATGCTTTTTAAACTCACTCTCTATCATAGAAAAACGAGTCTTGCTAAGAGAGATGTAGTAACCCTCTTTTTCTAAAAGCCCAAGTGTAACAAAACGGCTAGATGTAGTTGCATTTGTATTCTCTAACATCTGCTCGATTTTAACCATGATGTCCTCAAAGGCTATAAGCATAGTTGCATTTTGCTCAACTAGGATGTCTACTGCCTCATCAACCCCTTGCATCAAAAAGTTCTCATCAACTGTGTTGTTTGTAAAACGACGAGAAATATCTAGATCAATACTTTTTGTTATCTCTCTTAAAAACTCATCGAGCTCACTCTCATGAAAAGGAGTGCGCTGGATCTTATGCTTTTTAGCGTAGAGTGTCAAATCTTTTACATTTAACATCGACTCATAGATGTGGTTCATCTCAAAAGGGTGAAGTCTCCCAAGATTTAAGCGTCTAGAGAGTCTTTCAAGATCATAGATCCCGCGCATTGTCTCATCTAAAAAGCGTGTGTGTGATGAGACTTTCTCTATTAGGTTGTATCTTCTCTCAAGCTCATCTTTTTCTATGATGGGGTTTAAAAGCCTCTCTTTTAAAAGTCTTCGCCCTATTGCAGTAGCACTCTTGTCCATCATCTTTAAAAGTGTGAATTCATTTCTATCTTTTGAGATGACACCAACCTGCTCTAGTGCGTTGTTTCCAAGGTACATAAAACGGCGGTTATCTATAAGTTTAGGAGTGTTTAGTTTTTGAACTATGTGTATATCGTGCTCTATTACAAAGTGAATCAAAATGGCAAGAGACTCCGTTATCATCGGGCTTCTCTCTAGATCTAAGTGCTCTATTGGAGAGAGTAATGACTGGATCTGGTAGGCTTCTTTGAAAAGTTCATTTTGAAACTCTATGCGCGGTCTCTCGTTGTTTATACAGTAGTGATAGTGCTCGGCAACTTCAAGATAGTGCAAAACATGTCTTTGATCACTCACTCCATCTAAAAAAGTAAGCACAACTTCTGAGGTTCTATATATGTTTAAAAGATTGAAGACTTCATCAAGCGCGTAAGCTGGATCTTCACTTGTTCCATGCGTCTCATATAGCCAAGTCTTGCCAGTAGTGACATCTATGGCAGAATATCCAACATTGTAGATCCCCTTGTAACAATCAACCAGGACAGAGACAATATAGTTGTCATCGTTATCTACTATATGCTCAAAATTTGTCCCTGGTGAGACGATTTGAGAGATATATCTGCTAATCTTTGGAGGATTTCCTTTTTGCTTTACGATGATGATGGTATATTTTTGCTCTTGGATAAGACGGTTTAAATACCTCTCAAATGAGACTGCTGGAACACCTGCTAAGAGCGGATTTCTATCTGAGTTTTCAACTATGCTTTTGTTTTTTTTAGTAAGCTGAATATTTAAAAGCTCAGCCATCTCTTTTGCTTTACCAACTTGCATCTCATCATTGTTAACTTCATAGACCTCAAAAAAAGTACCAATCTCCATAAAAACAACGCTGTTTTTGCCGTATTTTTTCTCAAAATGAGTTTGGAGTTCAAAATATGTTTGAGTTAATAATTTTTCTTTGTTATTAAGTATAGAACTGAGATCTGATGAGAGCATATAGTACTTTTCCACTGTTAAATATGTGGCAATTATATCATATAAAAGTACGTAAAACTAAGAGGAATGAGATTTATTTGGTAAGTTGATTTGTACTGTTAAAATTTAATGTTGAGGATGAATAAAAAACTTGTTTTTGAGTTAGTTGTGCCTAAAGTTCTAGCGAAGCATACTAAAGTCTGTGAGTTAGAAGTTTCTGTGTAAAGATGAAAACTTGTTTTTTGAATTAGTTGTGCCTAAAGTTTTGGCGAAGCATACTATAGTATGTGAGCCGAAAGTTTCGGTGCAAATAATCAAAAAATGGTGGGCATTACTGGACTCGAACCAGTGACATCTACCTTGTAAGGGTAGCGCTCTACCAACTGAGCTAAACGCCCATCTTTAAACTATTTATTACACCAGAATAATGGCGACCCCTAAAGGATTTGAACCTCTGTCTCTACCATGAAGTGATAGCGTCCTTGGCCAACTAGACGAAAGGGTCACTTTCATAAACATAAGGCTTATAAGTTTTTGTTTTGAAATTGACTGAAAATTTCGGTGCAATAAAAAAACTTGTTTTTTGAATTAGTTGTGCCTAAAGTTTTGACATATTATCAAATTTTTAGTACAAATAATAAAAAATATATCTTGTAGTTAATACTAAAATCGAACAAGTTCGATGAGCCTTACGCTGAGTAAAACCTAGTGTTAACGTAGTGAAACGGACTTTATTCGTTTCGCGTACATATTGTAACATGGCGCGGTGGACGAGACTCGAAC
>NZ_JALOAN010000052.1 GCF_023228785.1 Sulfurimonas sp. | reverse complement strand
TTTTGTAAATAAAGTTTAGTCTAAGGTACTAAACTCATTGACTTTGTTACCTTATTTTTGTAATATAACCATCTCAAATCATAAACTATACAAGGAGAATTAATGAATTTTCAACCACTAGGCAAAAGAGTCTTAGTTAAAAGACAAGAAGAGTCAAATACAACTGCATCTGGTATCATCATCCCAGACAATGCAACTGAGAAACCATCACAAGGCACGGTTGTGGCTGTTAGCAAAGAAGTCAGCGAGATTAATGAAGGTAATGTAGTTGTATTTGGAAAGTACTCAGGAAATGAGATTACACTAGATGCGCAGAAGTATATAGTGATAGATACAGATGATATTTTTGGAATCATCGGATAAAATTTAGTATATAAATTAAATAAAAAGGAATAACAAACATGGCAAAAGAGATAATTTTTTCAGATAATGCAAGAAATGCACTAGCTCGTGGAGTTGAGAAACTAACAGATGCGGTAAAAGTTACAATGGGACCTCGTGGTCGTAATGTACTCATTCAAAAAAGCTACGGTGCTCCTATCATAACAAAAGATGGTGTATCTGTTGCTCGTGAAATAGAACTAAAAGACAAACTAGAAAACATGGGTGCTCAACTTGTAAAAGAAGTAGCATCAAACACTGCTGATGAAGCAGGTGATGGAACTACTACAGCTACAGTTTTAGCAAATGCTATTTTTAGTGAAGGATTAAGAAACATTACAGCAGGAGCAAATCCTGTTGAAGTAAAACGCGGAATGGACAAAGCTTGTGAGGCGATTTTAGCAAACCTAAAAGCCGCAAGTAAAGCTGTAAGTGGTAAAAAAGACATAGCTCAGATTGCTACTATCTCTGCAAACTCTGACTCTTCTATCGGCGATATGATTGCCGAAGCTATGGAGAGAGTTGGTCAAGATGGTGTTATCACTGTTGAAGAGGCTAAGGGGATCTCTGATGAGTTAGAAGTTGTTGAGGGTATGCAGTTTGACCGCGGATACTTAAGTCCTTACTTTATCACAAACACTGAAAAAATGACTGCTGAGATTGAAAATCCTTGGATCTTACTTGTTGATAGCAAGATCTCTTCATTAAAAGATCTGCTACCAGTTCTAGAGCAAGTTCAAAAGACTTCTCGTCCACTTCTTATCATCGCTGAAGATGTAGAGGGTGAAGCATTATCAACTTTAGTTGTTAACAAACTTCGTGGTGTTTTAAACATCTCTGCTGTTAAAGCTCCTGGTTTTGGCGATAGAAGAAAAGCGATGCTTCAAGATATAGCAACACTAACTGCTGGAACTGTTATAGCACAAGAGACAGGTCACACTTTAGAGGGTGCTGATATATCTCTTCTTGGACAAGCATCTCGTGTGGTAATTGATAAAGACAACACTGTTATAGTAAATGGTGCAGGAACTAAAGAAGCAGTAAACGCTAGAATCTCTGAGATAAAAACTCAACTTGAAGCAACAAGTAGCGAGTACGACAAAGAAAAACTTCAAGAGAGACTTGCAAAACTTAGTGGAGGTGTAGCAGTTATCAAAGTTGGAGCTGCAACTGAGACTGAGATGAAAGAGAAAAAAGATAGAGTAGATGATGCACTATCAGCTACAAAAGCAGCAGTAGAGGAGGGCATCATCATAGGTGGTGGAGCGGCTCTTGTTCGTGCGGCGGCAAAAGTTAAGTTAGATCTTGAAGGTGATCAACTAATTGGTTGTGAAATTATTCTTCGCGCAGTAAAAGCTCCTATCAAGCAAATCGCTAAAAATGCTGGTTATGATGCTGGTGTAGTAGTAAATGCTGTAGAGATTGCTGAGAATCCTAATGTTGGCTTTAACGCTGCAACTGGTGAGTATGTAGATATGTTTGAAGCGGGCATCATAGACCCACTTAAAGTAGCTCGTGTGGCTCTTATAAACGCAACATCAGTATCTAGTCTACTTCTAACAACAGAAGCGGCAATATATGAAGTAAAAGATGAAAGCGATGCAGACATGGGCGGAATGCCTCCACAAATGGGCGGAATGCCTGGAATGATGTAAATGTGTAAAAACGGCACTTTGTGTCGTTTTTAGCATCCCAACCACAGTCGATTTTATATTTCTGCATTTAACTCTTATCTAACATATAATTTGATATTATCATCGCTATGATTAGACATAGCAGTTCAATATTTTTATCTTTAGCATTTCACACACTAATAGCAGTTTTAGTTGTTTTTACATACAAAAGTGTGATCTCTACAAAAGAAGAAATAGTAGAGAAAAAAGTATGTATAGAGTTGTGTAATGTAGTTGCGCAAAAACCTATAGTCCTTCCAAAACCAAAATCTATTATTGAACCCAAGATAGATCCTAAACCTATTACTAAAAAACCAGAACCAAAGCCTACGCTAAAGAAAGTTGTAAAAAAAGAGATTATTAAAGAAGTTCCTGTTGTGATGCCAGATCCAGAACCTATAGTAGAACACGAAGTGGTAAAAGAAAAAGAAATTATAGAAGAAAAAGTTGAACAGATTAGCAAACAAAGCATCGAGCAAGTACCTAAAGAAACAAAAAAAGAAGAAGTTAAAGATGTTCAGAGCAAAGAAGTAAAACTTCAAAGAGAGTATATGCAGGAGCATCTGGCAAAAATTGTACAGCTGTTAAAAGAAAACCTTTACTATCCAAGAAGAGCTAGAGCGATGCAAGAAGAGGGTGAAGTTATAGTTAAGTTTGTACTTTCTAAGGATGCGAGAGTTCACTCTATTGAAGTTATATCTTCAAAGAGTAAGATACTAAGTCGTTCAGCAATTAAAACTATAGAAGACTTATCTGGAGAGTTTCCAAGGCCAAAAGAAGATCTGACCTTGCATGTTCCCATAGACTACTCATTGAGATAGGTTTATTCTACAGGGTTAAAATACTCTTTAGCTGAGCCGCAGTTTGGGCAAACCCAATCATCTGGCAAATCTTCAAAAGAAGTCCCAGGAGCTATTCCCGCTTTAGGATCTCCTACTTTTGGGTCATAAATATAACCGCAAAACACACATTTATACTTTTTCATATCTTGTTCCTTTTTGAGGACTAGCTTGTCATTATACTAGAATTTTGTAAAAAATAATTTGGTTGAATTATCTTTTAGTTATTAATATTAATTGAACCTTCTGCTTAATCTATAAGCTAGATTCCGTGTCAAGCACGGAATGACGGAATCGCGTCACCCCGAACAAACAAACCATCATCCTGAACAAACAAACTGTCATCCCGAACAAACAAACCATCATCCTGAACAAACAAAACGTCATCCTGAACTTGATTCAGGATCCAACTTAATAATTGTTCAGAGCACTCAATTGTTTTTTTGTCGAGACTTTTGAAATGCTTTAGCATTTTCAATTTGTTGATTTTTTATTTCTTCTATTTCTTGTTCCAATTTAGCTCTGTTTTTAACTAGCTTAGCTCTATCTTCACCTAATGCAGTTTGGGCAATGTTTTCCTCAAGAGTAGCTATTTTGGCTTCTATTGCTGAAATTTTATTTAGTAAACTCTTGTTTTTATCTGCAACTTCTTTAGAAGAAATAACTGAATCCTTCTTCTCTTTAACAACTTTTGTTGTTTTTTTATCTGGTGTCTTCGTTTTGTGTGAACTACAACCTACCGTAAATAATGCTCCAACTAAAAGTGTCGCTGTTAATAGTGTATACTTACTTTTCATATATATTCCTTTTGGATAATTTATAAGCATAATAAGATTATGTTATTTCAAAAGTCTATCGTGTTAAAGTTAATGAAAAGAGATGCATAACTGTTTTTAATATTAGTGAAATGAGTAAAAGACTGGCTAGCTAGATTAGTTGGAAATTGTATTTGATATTAGAATTTGCGATTATAAAAATGTTTAAAATAGGGGAGTTTGAAGAAAAAGTGGTGACCCCAAGGAGAAACTTATCTTCTCAAAGTAAAGCCCTATAAGCCTTTCTTAATTGAGTAGCAGAACTATTTGTGTACCGTTTTGTGTACCGAATTTTGTAAAATTTTACCCCATTTTTATAAATAAATCAAGCTTTTTTTTTAAAATATCTTTTGAAAACGATGTTTATAATAGTAAATAGACAAAATGTCTTAAAACAAAGAAAAATAAAAGGAGATTTATAAATGAAGTTAGTTAGAAATATCATAGAGGAGGTGGCAGCTATACTTCCATAGTTTCAATGAGAGTTTGTGTATTTTAAAAAGTACACTATATAAAAATTTAAATACTCTGTTGGTCGTGATTGAGTGTGTAATTGATATTTGGTAGTTTTAATAAACTACTTGTCTGAATTTTCTGCTGTACACTATATTTTTTTAGTTTTCCATTATGGATAGCTCTCACATTTTGAACAAACAAGGAGTTTAAATGTTAAAAAAAATAGTTTTCAATTCAAATAATGATACATATATTATTGATGTGATAAAAGAAAAACTGACTATTGTAAATAGTAAAAAAATAGTAAGAAAAACAAATATTTCAAATTTATATTACGAAGATAAATATATAGGGTTTCTTGAAAAATCAGGACTAATATATGAATTTGAAGAAACTGAACTTAATTATGTTTTTTTAAAGGCTTAATTATGTCTTTTAAAAGAAATGATGTTCGCAGATTATCAAATATATTTAGTTGTTCAGAAAAAGATGTTCAATCTACACTTTACATGTGTACATCTTACTTAAAAGAAAACAGCATAAACACGTACACTGTTGCAAGATGCATAAGTATTGTCGCTGACAAACTACAAAAAGCTCAAAAAAATAATCTTGGATTAGAGTACCCAGATTTTGACATGAAACACAGTGCAATTCGAAAATATAGAGTAGATATTATAGATTTGTATAATAAAGCTATAGGTACTTCTCAGGGGTGGGGATGGATAGCATTAGAGCTTAAAAGATTGTATAACATAAAGGTTTCAAGGCAAACTATAAGAACTTACATACTTAAATATGAAGAGTGGAAATTATGGCAAATTTGAAGGGCTTGACATTCGAAAAACAAATAAAAAATGCAAAAATCAGGATAGAAGCAAGAGGACAAAGCAGACACAATAAGCAAGACTTACATCTTACACATTCTAATTCTCTTGCATTAAAAAGAGATTATTACTTAAAATCTTTTACTGAGTATGTAACTTCACTAAAACATAATGAAGCTAAGCTAAATAATTATATGAACAACAAGATAATAAGTAAGTTTTTAAAATATAAAACTGCAACATTGAGTCAAAAATCTGCAATAAATTTCACTAGAGGCTTTTCAGCTCTCACTGATGCTTTAAAAAATAGTGGAGTTACTATTATTATAGATAAGTCAGTTTTCGATACACATGTGAATTTCATCAAAAAAAATAATGAAGACAATCAAAAAACAGAAAATAGAGATATCCAAAATATTCAAGAAGTAATCAGAGAGCTTAATCACATACATCCATCTTTTGCAGCACTAGCAACATTACAAAGTAGTTTAGGAATAAGAGTGTCAGAAGCTATAGAGCTTTTACAAAATCCACAAATATACATCAAGCAAGATAATATGATACATGGGTTAGTTGGAAAAGGTAATCATAAATATGAGCCAAAGCCTCTAGCTAATGAACTTATAGAGATACTTAAAAACAGTGAAACAGTAAATTATCAATCTTATCAGAATGCTTTAAAATCAATGAATATTACGAGTCACGATATGAGATATACATATGTGAAAAATAGGATAGAGCAGCTATTGAAATCTAAAAACTACAAGGAAGCACTTTTAATTGTCTCAAAAGAGATAAACCATCATCGTTCTAAAATTACAGAATATTATCTTTCCAGAACTTCCTTTAAATAAAATATAAAAATTTAACATCATTTAAAACATAGTATCTAATTTTTAGGAAATACTATGTTCAAGACAATAAAAACAAGACTCAACTTTGTTTCAGGGTATATTGACAATCAAAAATATAATCAAGAAAAAAAAGATTTTCTCTCCTTGTATACTTATACAAACTTCCCGGACAATCTGACAGCAATAAACATAAATACATCTAATTTTCATAGAAACTGTATTATTTATAGAAATTATGCAGATGAACAAAACGAAAGCTTCATCAATAAAGCATATATACGAAAAAGAGAGACTGGAGAGTTTATATGCAGTCTAAAAACTTTGCACGATGCAAAGCAAATTGAACTAAAAGCAGAAGTTCAAAATATTATGAGTTCAATAGAAGCTCATAATAAAGAGTTTACTTTAAAGTCATATATGCTTACATTAACATTATCCAGTGAGGAACTAAAAAAGTTAGAATCAAAAATGAGTTTCTTGGAACATTCAAAAATGATATATGAACAAGTATCTACACTTAGATATTTTATGAAGTTACTGTACTCTGACAGATTAACAAAATATAGGATGGATAATTTTTTTTGGATGAGAATGTTAGAATTTACTAAAATTGGTAATGCACATCTTCACGAAGCTTTATATATCAAAGAAAAAAATTTACTTGATATGATAAATTTAATAGGTAGAAAGCTTTTAGATTTTCCTTTACTAGGTAGAACACACTTAACAGTAGATAGCAAGTCGTGGGGGAAAATTTCAAATGAATTAAAATATAAGAAAATATCGAAAAACGAATATCTATTACTAAGTTATTCACACGAAAATTTCTTCGATAAGGGCCATGAAAATGCTGGAAAAGGTTTTATAATTAGAGTATTGACTTTAAAAAAAGAGACAAAAGAGCAGTCTAAAAGCTCAGTTAGTCGCTATATAATGAAATATTTACTAAAAACTCGTTCTAACGATGAAACAAAGTTTGGTTTGCAACGAGCGGTATTTAGTTTTCTAAGAATTAACCCTTTTAGTTTTAAAAGAGGAGTGTTGTTCCCCTTAACAAAATTTAGAGCTATTAAAAGTAAGTTAATCAAGGAAAAAGTCATTAGTAAGAGTGATAAACATAGTTTGTATACTCTTGCTAAAATGCAAAGAACAGGTGTTTTAAAAGTAAAAGCGAAATACGAATTTAAGTCTTTTAATGAATTTATTTGGAAGGCTTCAAAATGGGATTTTACCGAGTTTCCAAAAAACCTACTTGGCTTTAATTTTAATAATTTTCAAGGGTATTTACTTCCAGGAAGAGAATACAACTTTGACTATTGGAAAGAGTTTTTTACGATAAAAGTTTTAGAAGTGTTTTATAGAAAAAAGTTATTTAAGATATATTTGGAAGCACAGTATGAAGTATTAACAGAGTAGAGGAACTATCTCTTTTTAATGTTGAAAAACATAAAAAGAGATAGTGTAGCGGGAACAAAAAATTAATATATACTATCCCAAGTTATAGGTAGCAATAGATGTTAATCTTGCTGTTTAAAAAATGTTTCTATTGGTATTTCAAGTATTTGTGAAATTTTATATAACTGAACTAAATTGAAATGCTCATTATTTTTTCTTAGCTCTATTCTTCCGTAGTATGAGGCACTAGAATAACCCATTTCAGTAGCAAGTTTTAACTGACTATAACCATTAGCAATTCTTGCTTTTGTAACATTAGCAGAAACTAAGTCTAAAAAAATTTTAGATTTTAAATCTAATTCATTATTCAATATTCAACACCTTATACAGTGTAGAATTTTATGAGTATCAGAAAATTTAAGCAACCACATATATAGTGTTAGATAGAATTTTAATATGCTTATTTATTTAACAATATTTAAGTAATTTAATTTATGGGGTTTTTGTGTGAGAAAATTATTTTTTATGTTAGCTTTATTTTTACTATTCTCTTCTGGAGCTTATGCAAAAAAAATTGAGCAAACTGTGTGTTTTTCCAAAGCTAGTTGTACAGAAAAATATTCATATGCATCCATTGGAGATGCAGTTAATCTATGTGGTGGAGCCTGTCAAGGAAAATCACTAGTAGAAATGAATAAAGAAGGCTGGAGGTTAATTCAGGTTATTGGTGGATTAAGTGGTTCTTTTGGTATGTTAATGACAAAAGAAAAATAAATGTTTTACAGATTGTTTTTTATTGTAGTTGTAATTGTAAGTTTTACTGGTTGCGGAACATTTTCACTACAGATGGATAGTAAAATGACTCAGAGTGTTTTTTTAAAAAACTTACAACCTAAAAAAACTATATACTTGGTAAAAACTAACACAACAAGTGTTGATGACAATATAGGCTTTTTAGTCAAAGATAAATTAATAGAAAAAAACTATGAATTTATTAATAGCCCAGAAGATGCAACATATATACTAAGAGTAAATACAGTAAATATGAATGCAAACAGACAACAAAATGAGGCTCGTGCAGCAGCTGTTACAGGTGCAAGTACAGGTATAGTTATGTTAGCTGCAAAGGGAGCAAAAGATGGAGTAGGTGGTGCTTTGGTTGGTGCTGTAGTTGGAGGAGTTTTTGCCTATGCAGTAGCTGATGGTCAAGTTCGTATGCAAGTAGATGTTGTGATAACTGAGCAGGGCGATGAGAGCATAGACTATGCAACTAGGATTATCGCAGAGGCTAAGCGGGTTCACTTAACACCAGAAAAAGGTCAACCTTTACTGGAAGAAAAAATATCAAAGCAAATAGCTGGCATATTTTTATAATTTTAAAGGCAAGAAATGAAGAAAAAAATAAGTACAGTAGTTTTAGCTACTCTCTCAGTAGTTTTTTTTATGAGTGGTTGTAGTTCACACCAAATAGGGACACCATCAGAGATAAGCAAGATAGATGGACATCCAGAAGCAAACATAAAAGAGGAGAAGATTTTTTTAGTAGCTACAAGAAACGATAGTAGTAATAGCCTCTCAAGAGCTTCTGACATAGAAGAATCAGCATACTTTACTTTTCAAAATGTTGCAGAAATTGCACTTGAGAGAGGTGAAAAATACTTTGCAGTAAATGCTCCAAAGGCTATGTCTAACTTTGATGGTAGCACGATTACCACAATGGAAGAGTTTGTAGAGAAGTGTGGAGCTAGTGCAGGTGGTGGGTTTGCCTCAGCATTTGATGCATTTGGTTTAAATACCTACTATTGTAATATTTCAGGAGTTAGAATTGTTCATGCTGGTTTTATGGAAGCGGCATTTTACAAAGAGAAGCCTGTAAATGTTTTAGTATGGGATGCAGAAGCTGTTTTAGATTACCTTAAAAAAGAAGATCTTTACAAAACTTATGATAAAAAAGATGTAGAAATAGTTGAGTCTTCAAAACTAGGCGGCGGTGGCTATTGGATTAAAAATCTAAGAGATTTAAAACAATAAAATATAATTCAATGCACTAATAAGGTGTATTGAATTAGACTCCCCTTGATTAAAATAAATTACTCCAAAAAATTATTTACAATCCCACATATTCAAGAGTTTTTATTCCTTCATATAGCTGTTCTATCCCATATCCATTAGAATAAGTTTGTGATGTCTCATCTTTGTCAGGTGCGTGTCCTAAAATTTGGTTCATTAGTGCTTTTGGAAGTCTATGAATGACTGCATTGTTTAATAGTTGACTTGCTACATTATGTCTTAATGAGTGAAATACTTGCGTTGAGTCTTTTGTTACATATTTTCTGAAATATTTCATAAACGACTTGTTGTAGTCTGTGTTATATCTATCTTCAGTAGGGTGTAGTCGCAAGTTCTTCCAGAGTGTAGGTTGTTTATTTTTAACGGAATCATAATAATCTATAAAACCAAGCTCTATGAGTTTTGGATGAAGAGGAACACAACGATAAGCATTTTCATTTTTAAGATGTTTATCTTCATCTTCATTGAGTTCAAAGCAGTAAACAAGTTCGCCAGTACTGATTTTTTCTTGCTTTATATCACTGATTTTTAGTTGACAAATTTCGTTTTGTCTCATTCCTGTGTATGTTGCCAGTAGTGGAATCCAAAATTTTTCTGGTTGAAACTTCAATGTATAGTCTTTTTTCTCTGTATAGAGTTTTGAGCTAAATAACTTAGAGAGATTTTCTTCTGATAAAGCTTTTCTAGCCTCTTGTTTATTTTGTCTTGCTGTTTTACCTTTTATAGTTTGTCTATCTTTTATTATATATGGGATTACAAGGTTTTCAGATATAGCAATATCTTCTGAATTAACAGCGATGTCAAACATTTGTCTAATTAGTGACATTTTCTTTTTCTTTGTATCTGTTGCTAGTTTTTCATCTTCTTTTAGTTCTATTTTTTTGAGATTTTCATAAGTGTAGTCTTTATATTGTTTTTTAGTACGGCTTTTTGGTATGTGATGGTGTAGAGCATCAGAAAAGCTTTTAAAGTCATCTTTTGTGAATGATGATATATCTCTGCTCTCTGCATTTGCTACAACAAACAAGAAGTCATTATATGCTGATTGATAGTCTCGCCAAGTGGTTCTTGCTAGGTCAGGGTACTCTTCTTTTTTATTTATTAAAAACATATCATAAAGATTTTTAAAAGTAATATTTGTCTTTTCTGCTAGAGCAGGGTTGTGTGTAGTAGTCTTGGGATTAGTAAAGTCCTTTTTAACATCTATAATGTGAGCTAGTTTATCTAAAATGTTAAGATTTTTTATGAGGTCTTTTTTATCTTTTAAATTAAGCTCTTTTACTTTGTCTAGAAGTTGATTATCTAGTTTTGTATTTTCTTCTTCGTAAAACTGTTTCATCGAATATGTTATGATGGGCGTTGGCTCAACACCATTACTATAATCATTCATTTTACTAATATAGTCCATGATGATTGCATCTTTTTCATTTTCTCTACTTAAATATATCATAGTAGTCATTTCCTCAAATAGTGAATTTAAAACATCTATGCACATGGTAGCTTGGAAATAGGACTTTTGCGACACTTGTAATCTGATTTCTGACATATTTGAGAAGTATTTTGTAAGTTGTGTTGGAATTCGTCTACGATAATAGAGTTTTTTGTTTCTTTCAAGTAGATAAGTAGCCATAAATGAGTCCTGCTTGTGGACCAAAATGTGTACCAAATAGATATATCTAAATAATCAATTTGTAAAAGTGTTTAAAATAGGGGAGTTTGGAGAAAAAGTGGTGACCCCAAGGAGAATTGAACTCCTGTAACATGGATGAAAACCATGGATCCTAACCGCTAGACGATGGGGCCACTTTTAGTTATAAAGTTTTGTATGCTGTTATCAAAATCGAACTAGTTCGATGAGCTTTACGCTGAGTAAAACCTAGTGTTAACGTAGTAAAACGGGCTTTTGCTCGTTTTGCGTACAAAATAATTTGTTTTGAGTTAGTTGTGCCGAAGTTTTGAGCGAAGTGTACTGAAGTACATGAGCTTAAAGCTGAGGTGCAAATAATCAAAAAATGGTG
>NZ_JALOAN010000051.1 GCF_023228785.1 Sulfurimonas sp. | reverse complement strand
CTTCGCCTATTTAATAATCAACTTATCACAATATGACAATCTGAATAGTAACTATTACCATATCAATAACAACTACTCCTGTCAACTTAAGTATATATGAATTCCAACGCAGAGCATTGGAACTAGTGAATAAGTTTTAAAGCTACACATCTCTTTGGAAGCGATGCTTTAGCTTCGCATATTGAGTTATGGTGTAGTTGTTATGAAGTATGTCTTGCTTTATATGAGAAAAATGTAGTATATATTGATGCAGTGATGGATTATACCATCACTACTTCTTGTTTGCCCTCTTTTATCTCACCGATGAGATAGCCATCAGTCTCTTTTAAAACTTTTTCTACATTAGCATCTTCAACAACTAAAACCATGCCAACACCCATATTGAATGCTCTAAACATCTCGTCAAGATCAACATGCTTGCTCATAAGTTCAAATATTGGAAGAATTTTAATAGAGTCTTTTTTAACCTCTGCCATCAAGTTTTCTGGTAGAACACGAGGGAGATTTTCTACTATTCCACCACCTGTGATATGCGCCATTGCTACTATCTCATCTCTAAGTTTTTTAAATGTTTTTACATAGATCTTAGTAGGTTCTAAGAGAGTCTCTATAAGTGGTTTACCGTTAAAATCATCTTCAAATTTCATCTCCATCTTCTCAAAAAGTACCTTTCTAGCTAATGAAAAACCATTTGAGTGAAGACCTGAGCTTGGTAGTGCTATAAGTTTATGGCCAGATCTAACAAGTGAGACTCTATCCATCTCAGACTTCTCAGCAACACCTACTGCAAAACCAGCTAGATCGTAGTCATCATTAGAATACATTCCAGGCATCTCAGCAGTCTCTCCACCAATTAGTGCACACTCAGCTCTAATACAACCCTCTGCAATACCAGCTACAACATTTGTAGCGACTTCAACATCAAGTTTTCCAGTTGCATAGTAGTCTAAGAAAAATGAAGGCGTAGCAAAGTTACAAAGGAGATCATTAACACACATAGCTACAAGATCTATGCCAACAGTGTTGTGAATGCCACTATCTATGGCAAGTTTTAGCTTAGTTCCAACACCATCAGTTGCCGCGAGCATTACAGGCTCTTTAAAGCCTTTTGGAAGTTCAAAAGCACCAGCAAACGAGCCAATACCACCTAGTACACCAGGAATTCTAGTAGATTTAACAAGAGGTTTAATGTTATCAACAAAACTATTTCCAGCATCTATATCAACGCCGGCATCTTTATAACTTATCTGACTCATTATTTCCCCGAATTATGCGGCATGTCACATTTTTTACTAATCATGCAAAGTGGGCAAAAGTTAACTACACCAGCTATAAGAGGAATAAATCCTAAGAAGAACCAACCAGCACCACTAATTGCTCCATAGTTGATAATACCTGCGATAACTAGAGCAAGTCCTAGAAATATACGAAAAACTCTACAAAACTTTCTGATTTTATTGAAATCCATTTGATACCCTTAAACATTTTCGTAATTATAACAATACTTAAGTAAAATTAATCCTAATATGATAAAATCATCCCAATTATAAATATAGGAATTAATAAATGAAAGAGTTTATATACCCTGAAATGATGGTTCATGTTCCACTTTGTACCAGTAAAGACCCAAAAAAGGTTTTAATGATAAGTGAAAATGCGAGTAGGTTTGCAAAAGAGATGCTTAAGTATAAAGGCGTTAAAACAAAAGCAATAGAACCTTGTTTGGATGCAATCTCTAATCTTGAAGATGAGCTGTTTGATGTAGTTATTTGTGAGATGGACTCAGATATAAAACTTTTAGCTCAAATCGATCGTATTTCAAAAGAAAATGCAGTTCTTTGTATTACTCATCCATCTTTAGATGAAGTAGATGCAAATAAAACTATGATGAAAAATCTAGCTCGTTATTTTAAAATCATTATGCCTTTTAGTGTAGGCGCAGGCAAGACGGCACTATTGGCATCAAAAGAGTATCATCCTACCGCAGATATAATTCTTCAAAGAGCAGATATGCTAGATGACAATGAATACTATAATTGCGATGTACATATAGCTTCTTTTGCAATGGGTAATTATATTCGTAAAGAATACCTAGGTATCATTAAAAACTAGATGGCATTCAAATACGCTATTGCACTAACTGGGGGAATTGCTACTGGAAAGAGTACAGTTGCATCTCTGCTTGCATTAAATGGCATGAGAGTGATTGATGCAGATACTATTTCACATGAAATATTAGAGGCTTCAACGGAATGGGTAAGAGAGACTTTTGGAGAAGAATATATAGAAGGTTCAAAACCAAATCGCTCAAAACTTGGTAGTTTAATATTTAGTAATCCTGAAAAAAAAAGAGTCTTAGAGGAGTACTTACATCCTAAAATAAGAGATGAAATAGAGCAAAGAAGCATAAAACAAGATAGTTTTAAATTTCCATATCTTATAGATATACCACTCTTTTTTGAAAAGAACTCTTATGATATAAAAGATAGCGTTGTTGTGTATGCTCCTCAAGATGTTCAGCTTGAGAGGTATATAAAAAGAAACGGATATTCTAAAGAGGAGTCTCTAAAAAGAATTAACTCTCAAATGTCTATAGAAGAGAAGAGAAAAAGAGCCACTTGGATTATAGATAACTCAAAAGACTTAAAGCATCTTCAACAAGAAGTTGAAGAGTTTGTCCAAAAGATTAAAAAAATTTATTTATAAAAGGAACTATATCTGCAAGTCTCAAAATACAGTGCAAATGGAAATGATTTTGTAATCTTTCACTCTGATGTTAAGCAAGATAGGTCTAGCCTTGCAAAAGAGCTTTGTCATAGACAAGACGGAGTTGGATCTGATGGACTTATAGTTATACTTTCTAATGCAGAGTATGACTTTGAGTGGCAATTTTATAACTCTGATGGAAGCCATGCTGATATGTGTGGAAATGGCTCAAGAGCTTGCGCTCATTATGCTTTTATAAATAATTTAGCACCATCAAAAATGAGTTTTTTAACAGGAGCAGGTGTTATCAATGCACAAGTCGATGGAGATATGGTTGAGAGTGAACTAACTACTCCCGAGATAAAAGATAACAATATTACTCATAATTCTAAATCTTGGTGGCTCATAGATACTGGAGTTCCACATCTTGTACATTTTACGCAAAATATAGAAGTGTTTGATATAAAAGAAGCAAGAGAATTAAGACACAGATATAATGCTAATGTAAATATAGCTTTTGTAGATAAAGATAAAAATATTAAGGTCAGGACTTATGAACGAGGTGTTGAGGATGAGACTTTAGCATGCGGAACAGGAATGGCGGCTTGTTTTTATAGAGCATGTCAAGAACAAAAAGTTGATGAGAGTGCCGAGGTTTATCCTAAGAGTGGAGATGTTTTGTATCTTGGACTGAGAAGTGGAACTATTACTTTTAAAGGAAGAGTTAGAAAAACTTTTGACGCTACTTATTATGAGAGAGTGTAGATTGCTACTAAACATGAAGCTACAACATGTTTAGTAAAGAGGCTATAGACCTGCTGCCTCGACTATTCTAGCTTGATGATCTGCTATTAGAGGCTCTACTATCTCATCTAATGATCCACTATTCATAATCTCATTTAGTCTATAAAGAGTTAGCCCTATTCTATGGTCACTCATGCGGTTCTGTGGATAGTTATAAGTTCTTATTCTACCGCTTCTATCTCCAGTTCCAACTTGTGCAGATCTAGCTTGGCTATCTTTTGCTTGAGCTTCTTGCATCTCAAGGTCATAAAGGCGTGCCTTTAAAACTTTCATAGCTTTTTCTCTATTTTTATGCTGTGACTTTTGGTCTTGGTTAGTCACTACTATACCTGTTGGTAAGTGAGTGATTCTAACTGCAGAATCTGTAGTATTTACAGATTGTCCACCACAACCAGATGAACGCATAACATCTACTTTTAGGTCATTTTCATTTATATCGATTTCAACATCATCAACCTCTGGCATTACTGCTACTGTAATTGCTGATGTATGAACTCGACCTTGAGATTCTGTTGCAGGAACTCTTTGAACACGATGAGTTCCACCTTCGTATTTCAACCTACTATAAACCTGTTCACCTTTTATAAGAGCTATTAGCTCCTTATATCCACCTGCATCTGAGGGAGATGTACTTATGAGTTCCACCTTCCAATCTTTAAGTTCTGCATAGCGAGTATAAGCATCAAATAAGTCACCTACAAATATAGCTGCTTCATCTCCACCAGCACCAGCACGAAGTTCTACTATGATATTTCTATCATCATTAGGATCTTTTGGTAGAAGAAGAAGCTTTATCTCTTCTTCTAGGAGTGGTTTTTGAGGTTCTAGCTCTTTTAGCTCTTCTTTTGCCATCTCAAACATCTCACTATCACTTAGCATCTCTTTTGTGCTTGCGATATCTGCTAGTAGAGTTTTATACTCTTTTGCTTTTTCAACTATGTCTAAAAGTGAAGATTGTTCTCTTGAGAGGTCTGTCATCCGTTTGATGTCAGAGGCAATGTCAGGTGAACTTAGCAATTTGCTAAGTTCGTTATAGCGGTTGATAAACGGTGTAAGTTTATCTGAGAGCATATGTGTCTGCTCTGACTATATAGCGTTTACAGATTTGTGTAGACGACTAACTTTTCTAGCAGCAGTTTCTTTTTTTAAGACACCTTTGCTTACAAATTTGTGAATTTGTTTGTTAGCTACTTTAAATGCTGTAGCTGCTTCTTCTTTGTTTCCTGCTTCAATTGCAGTGTTTACATCTTTTACAATGTTTTTAAGACGAGTTCTGTAGAAACGATTACGCTCTGTTTTAACGATCGTTTGGCGAATTCTCTTAATTGATGACTTGTGATTTGCCATGCATGAGTCCTTCTCATTAATTTTTTAGTGCGAAATCTTAGCTTAAAAATAATTAAAATTAAGTTAAAGACAAGGTAAACTTACAAAAAATGAGCATAAATGTATATATATTGCCTTTTTTAAAATAAAATAGGGATGCTAAGATGAATATATGTTAAAATACTCCACTTTAATATGATGGAAATATAATGAAACTATTTGGAACAGATGGAGTAAGAGGTGAAGCGGGATCATTTTTAAGTGCACCGATGGCTATGAGAATTGCTATGGCTGCTGGAATATACTTTAAAGCTCACTCAAAAACAAACAGAATACTAATTGGAAAAGATACTAGAAGAAGTGGTTATATGATAGAGAATGCTATTGTAAGTGGATTAAGTGCTATAGGCTATGATGTTATTCAAATAGGTCCTATGCCAACACCAGCAATTGCTTTTATTACTGAAAACATGAGATGTGATGCTGGGATAATGATTAGTGCTTCGCATAATTCTTATGAAGATAATGGTATCAAATTTTTTGATGGGCATGGAGACAAACTATCACACGAAGTAGAAGCCGAGATAGAAGCAATATATGCTAATGATGAAAAGATAGCAGATGCTCAAGTAACTGGCAAAGAGATAGGTAAAGCGAAAAGAATCGATGATGTCATAGGACGCTATATAGTAGCACTTAAAAATTCGTTCCCTCGTGAGAGTTCACTTAGTGGGATGAGAATAGTCTTAGACACTGCAAATGGAGCAGGTTATATAGTAGGTCCTACAGTTTTAGAAGAGCTTGGTGCTGAAGTTATTGTACTCCATAATAAGCCTGATGGTTTTAATATAAATGAGAGTTGTGGCGCACTTCATACAAAAGACCTTTGTGAGAGCGTTGTTAAATATAGAGCAGATCTAGGGATAGCACTTGATGGAGATGCTGATAGACTTGTTGTTGCAGATGAGAAGGGTGATATAGTTGATGGTGATCAGCTCCTTGGGGCACTTGGTTCTTACATGAATGATAGAGGTGTTTTAAAAGGAGGAGGGATTGTCTCAACGGTTATGAGTAATCAAGCGTTAGAAGATTACATGGAATCAAAAAAACTTAAACTTTTTCGTTCAGATGTAGGTGATAAAAATGTTTTAGAGATTATGAAAAAAGAGGGAATTAATTTTGGAGGAGAGCAGAGTGGTCATGTAATAATTAGTGATTTTGCAAAAACTGGAGATGGACTTGTGAGTGCCTTACAAACTCTAGCACTCATTATAGATACAAAGACTAAAGCTTCAGTAGCTCTTCGCCCTTTTAAACTTTATCCACAAAAGCTTGTAAATATAAATATAAAAATAAAGATGCCTCTCTCTAAGGTAGATGGACTTGATGCAAAGTTAAAAGAGTTAGATGCAAAGCACATAAGACATCTCATAAGATACTCAGGAACAGAAAATAAACTAAGAGTTTTGCTTGAGTGTAGAGATACAAAAGAGTTAAATTTGCATATGACAGAGATGGTTGAGTTTTTTCAAAAAGCCTTAAATGCCTAGCAAAATTCTAAAATTAAATGCCATACTTTTTTTAACTATGGCAGGTATTTTTATAATAGATCAAAATATAAAAATGCTTTTTGTAGATGGCTTTCGCTACTACACCGAATGTATAGATCTGATTTTAGTCTATAACAGAGGTGTCGCCTTTTCAATGCTAAGTTTTTTAGATGAATGGTTAAAGTATATACAACTTATTTTAGTTTTTGGTGTCTTAATCTATATTATAAATCTAAAAAAACTTTGCTTTGCTTTGCCAGCTGGATTATTAATGGGTGGAGCCTTGTCTAATATCTATGATAGATTTATACATGGCGGAGTTGTAGACATGGTCTATTGGCATTGTGGATTTGACTTTGCAGTGTTTAACTTTGCTGATGTTATGATAGATGTTGCAGTTGTGTGGTTTTTGATACTAAATTTTAAGCCAAAATTATGCAAAAGCTAACTAAAAGAAGATTTTAGGTAATATTATCCAAAAATAATGCTTGAAAAACAAGTAAACGATGTAAAAAAGGAAATTGATGGAAATCAAATCAACTAAAATAAATGGTTCTAACGCTCTTATAGAAGCGACAATATTAAAAGAGGCGATTGACGCTAACTTGGAAAAAATTGCTAAAGAGTTGGCAAAAACTGCTAATGTTCAAGGTTTTAGAAAAGGAAAAGTTCCTGTTAGTGTTGTTAAGAAACAGTATGGAGATAAACTTATCCAAGATGCTGAATCTGAAGCTCTTCGTGAAGTATTAAACAAAGGTTTAGAAGAACTAAAGATTGCAAATGATGAACTTATTGGTGAGCCAAATATCTCTAAGTTTGATAAGAGTGAAGACAAGATAGAAGTAGCTGTTAAAGTTGCAATGAGACCAACTATTGAACTAGGTGATTATGCTTCACTTGTAAAAGAGTTTGATAAACCAGAAGTAAGTGATGCTGATGTTGAAGCAAGAATCACTGAGTTAGCACAAGCACAAGCACCTTTAAAAGATATTGCAAGAAACCGCAAAATGAAAGATGGAGATACAGCAGTTATTGACTTTGAAGGTTTTGTTGATGGTAAGGCTTTTGAGGGTGGTAAGGCTGAGAACTTTGAACTTCTTTTAGGTTCTGGTCAATTCATCCCTGGTTTTGAAGATCAACTTATCGGCGTAAAAAGAGATGAAGAAGTTGAGATAAACGTAAAGTTTCCAGAGAACTACGGTGGAAGTGAGCTAGCTGGTAAAGATGCAATGTTTAAAGTAAAAGTAAATGGCATTAAAGTAAAAGATGAAGTGGCTATTGATGATGAGTTAGCTAAAAAAATGCTTCCAGGTGACAAAGATGCAAATTTAGAAGAGTTAAAAAAACAAGTAAAAACTCAGATAGAAAATGAAAAACTAGGCAAACTTTATAATGACAACTTAAAGCCAGAACTTTTAGAAATTTTTGTTGAAAAGCTTTCGTTTGATCTTCCAGAATTTGTAGTTGATCAAGAGATAGATATGGCACTAAATAAAAAAGCTCAAACTATGAGTGAAGAAGAGATTAAAGAGCTTCGCGAAAACCAAGATAAACTAGAAGAGCTTCGTGAGACTTTAAGAGAAGATGCACAAAGAAGTGTAAAAGCTACATTTATCATAGATGCATTAGCAAATGCTGAGAATGTAAAAATACAAGAGCAAGAAGTAATGCAAACGATTTACTACGAAGCTATGCAAATGGGGCAAGATCCTCAAAAAGCTTATGAAGAGTATAAAACAGCGGGATATCTTCCAGCTATTCAGATGTCAATGATTGAAGATAAGGTTCTTAGCCAACTTCTAAACTCAAAGATAAAAGAAGCCTAAGGATGAGTTATATTCCTTATGTAGTAGAAAAAACTGGACGCGGAGAGAGATCTTATGACATCTATTCTCGTCTTTTAAAAGATAGAATAATCATGCTAAGTGGAGAAGTAAACGACGCAGTTGCTTCTTCTATAGTTGCACAACTACTTTTTTTAGAAGCTGAAGATCCTGAAAAAGATATATATTTTTATATAAATTCTCCAGGTGGCGTGGTAACTGCTGGAATGGCAATTTATGACACTATGAACTATATCCGCTCAGATGTTGCTACTATTTGTGTAGGACAAGCTGCATCTATGGGTGCATTTTTGCTCTCATCTGGTGAAAAAGGTAAAAGATACGCTCTTCCTCATGCCCGTATCATGATACACCAACCTTTAGGTGGTGCTCAAGGTCAAGCAACAGATATCGCTATTCAAGCTGAAGAGATCTTAAGAATGAAAGTGGAACTTAATGCAATACTAGCCAAAAACACAGGTCAAAGCATTAAAAGAGTTGAAAAAGACACTGATCGTGATAACTATATGAGCTCTAAAGAGGCTAAAGAGTATGGCATGATCGATGAGGTTTTGGTTAAAAACGATAAAGAGTAAGGGGTTAATATGGCAGGATCTTTAAGAAGTAGAAACCGTGCAGTAAAAGAGCCAACTATAGCGGCGGTAGAGATTGATGAACCTACTAGTGAGTTAGAGATTTATTCTAAAGAGGTACTCAATGCCCTTATAAAAGATAACTTGCCACCTACTCCAAATAACTTTTCTTTGTATTTTGATAGGCTTTTAGAAGACAAGAGTGAGAGCTTAAGAAAGCAGATCCACTCTATGCTTGAACTAGAAGAGAGTAATGATGATGAAAATACGATCATGCTTGAGCAGAGTCTAAAAAGAGGCTTTGGATCTATAAAAAATATACTAGGTGTTACTGCAAATCTTTATAAAAATATGGCATTGATGACAAAAATCTTAGAGAAGAAAAAGCAAGAACTTCAAGATAATACAGAGATACAAGCTGCTATAAGCGTAGCTTCGTCACTAGAGAGTGATGTCTCAAAGTTAAACAGTATACTTAAAAAACAAAGTACTCAGATGCGAGACTTTTATGACGAGACAGCAAAGATAATCAAAGGTGTAGAAAATGAGACTATCTTTGACAATAGATATGGTGTTTATAACAAACGATATCTAATGACAAAGATAGAACAAGAGATGGAGTTAATAGGAGAGTTTAAACATAAAAGCTCGCTTATCATGATAGAGCTCTCTCGAGAATTAAAAGAGAGTGTAGACAACGATAAAGCAATAACTCTTATGACTAGAACGATTGCTAGGCTCTTGCTCAAGACTTCAAGAAGAAGCGATATAGTGGCTCATTATGGAAATGGTGTTTTTGCAATGGTTCTAAAACACACAGATATAGATAGTGCTAAAAAAGCGAGTGAAAGACTTTGTGAGTTAGTTTCAAACTCTAACTTCTTTTTAGCAGATCGGGAGATCCAGTTAAAAATATCGATAGGGGTTACTGACATATCTACTCTTTATACAGTTGAAGAGATAGTTGTAAGTGCAATGGATGGTATAGAGAAAGCTTATAGTGATCCAAAGATAGATTTCGCTGTCTCTTTAAGAGAATAAGTAAAGTAAAAAAGAGTAAGTTACAAACAGATGAAATTAAATATAGTAGAATATCCAGATAAAAAGTTAAGAGAGACATCAAAAGAAGTTGAGAAGTTTGATGAAAAATTACATCTGCTTTTAGATGCGATGTATGATGTGATGATGAACTCAAATGGAATAGGTTTAGCCGCTATTCAAGTTGCTCACGCTAAGAGAGCTTTGATAATAAATATTCCAGATGATGATTCAGAACAATCAAAAGAAAACCTCATAGAGATGATAAATCCAATCATTGTTAAAAAAGAAGGAGAGATAGTCTATCAAGAGGGTTGTTTGAGTGTTCCTAGCTTTTATGAAGATATCTCAAGATATGACAACATAACTGTAAACTTTCAAGATAGAGATTCAAATACTAAAACCATAGATGCTAGTGGACTTTTAAGTGTAGCTATCCAACATGAGATGGACCATTTAAATGGCATACTTTTCATAGATAAACTTTCATACTCAAGAAGAAAAAAATTTGAAAAAGAGTATAAACGAATGCAAAAAGAGAAAAAAGCTTCTAAATAGCATCAAATGATACGCTTTTTAGGTTACTCTTCATAACTCGAATATAGCCAATAAATCGCCGCTAGGCACTTATTGGCTTCTTAATAGTTTTTGTAATAACAACTCTTCTACATTTTGTTAGCAATTAAGCACAATCTATTTTGTAGTCCAAGAGAAGACTTTCAACGGGTATGTTCAGTTGAGTGTGAAAATTTCTTATCATTTGGATAGTTAGTTTTCTTTTTCTATTTAATATTTCAGAAACTCTCGATTTACTTCCAACTATTGCTACTAAATCCTTTTGTTTTAGACCTTCCTGCTCCATTCTAAACTTAATCGCTTCAATAGGATCAGGGGCATCTATTTTGTAAAATTGTTCTTCATATGCCTCAACTAATGTTGTAAGCACTTCTAATGCATCCATTTGAGGTGTATTTGGTTTAGCACTCATTAAGTGTTCAATTAAGCTAAGTGTATGAGCATAGTCTTGCTCGTTTTTAATAGGTTTGATATTCATTTTATAAATCCTCCATATTGACTTTAACATACTGCTTATGTGTCCCAATAAACTTGATGAAAACAATCTTTGCATAATAATTTATAGTAACTACTAATCTATACTTATTTCCTGCAATATTAAAGTTCCCATTAATAGAACTTTAAGTGGTTAAAGTAATTATTGGCTCTACTGAGACTGTGAAAGAACCCAATCCTAAAAACTATAAATATTCTACCAGAACCATCCTAAAATCATAAAGAGAGTAAAATAAGCACTATATAAAGGGTAATTATGGGTATATACAAACAAGGCTTAAACCGTAAACAGCAACTGATGTTTCCACCAAGTTTAGATGAGTTAGTAGAAGAAGATAATGTAGTTCGTGCAATAGAAGCATATGCAGATACATTGGATATTTTTAAACTCAACATAAAAACTAAAAGAAATTTCATCAAAGATGGACAACCTGCATTTCATCCTAAACTACTCCTAAAAATCTATATCTATGGATACTTAAATAAAATAAGAAGTAGCAGAAAGCTTGAAGGGGAGATTAATAGAAATCTTTAGCTTGAATAAGATATTTTTTTGTAAAAAGTACCGCAAAAGCTTCTTCCGTATGGGCATATCTACGATACATTTTAAGTAATTTTTCATCCATAAGCAAAATTAGAGAGTGTAAATCTAACTGTGTAAACCTTAAAAATTGAATTTATTTGATATAGTCATCAAGTGAATTATTTATAAGGATTTACACATGAGTTTGATAAACCACGAAGAGCTAAAAAAGCAAATTAA
>NZ_JALOAN010000050.1 GCF_023228785.1 Sulfurimonas sp. | reverse complement strand
AGGTCTGTGGTTAGTTAAGCATGTTTGGCTAACAATTCCACAATTATTACCAATGAGTTAGGGAGAATTAGATGTATTTACAAAGTAGAAGAACATTTTTAAAAGGCGCCGCATTCACTGTTGCTGGTGCTGTTATAGCTAAGGGTGTGTTTACTGCAGACGCACAAGCTGAGTCTATCTCACAAAGCAAGTTTACAAATACCCCCGATTCATTATCATTCTATCCTCCTATGGAGGAGTGGGCTGATTTTAAAGAGCTTGATGGAAATGATTGGAAAAGAGGCGGAATCGATCGTCACGGTGTAAGAAGTGAGGACAATCCAAAAGGTATAGAAGTAAACGACTATATGATAGTTCCAACTGCATGTTCAAATTGTGAAGCTTCTTGTGGTTTGACTGCATGGATTGACAAGAAAACATTTACAGTTAAGAAGTATATGGGTAATCCTCTTCACGCTGCATCTCGTGGAAGAAACTGCGCAAAAGGTTACGCTGCACAATCACAAATGTATGATCCAGATCGAATAGCATTTCCACTTAAGCGTGCTCCTGGATCTGCTCGCGGTGAAGGTAAATGGGTTCGTACAACTTGGGATGAGGCAATGACTGCCATCGGTAAAAAGATGGGTGATACTCTTAGAGTTGGCGATGAGCTATCTAAGAAAACCGTAATGTTTCATGTTGGTCGTCCAAATGAAAATGGCTTTACTGGTAAGGTTTGGCATACACTAGGCTGTGATGCGTTTAACTCACATACTAATATCTGTTCAGCAAATGCTCGTACAGGAATTATACAGTGGGCTAACGACGATAGACCATCTCCAGACTGGGCAAATGCAAAGCTAATTTTCCTTAACTCATCTCACGCGGCAGATGCTGGACACTACTTTCAACAATCAGCTTCTTTTATTGCAGATGCAAGAGCAAAGGGAGCTAAACTTGTAGTTATGGATCCTCGTCTATCAAATTCCGCTGGTATGGCAGATCTATGGATATCAGTATGGCCTGGAACTGAACCAGCTATATATCTATACTTAGCTCAAAGAGTTTTAAGTGAAGGAAAAGTAGATAAAGAGTTTGTTAAAAAGTGGATCAACTGGGAAGTCTTTTTAGACAATAAAAAATACTTAGAATACATGGTTAGCAAAAAGTACATATCTAAAGTTCCTAATGGAAATGAGTTTGAAGATTTTATGGAAGTTTTAAAAGAGACTTATGCTCCATTTACACTTGAGTATGCAGCTAAAGAGACACATGTCCCTGCTCATAAACTTGAAGAGTTATACGATATGTTTATCTGGGCTGGAACTTCTGTATCTTCATACTATTGGAGAGCATCATCTGCTGGAAACAGAGGTGGATGGACTGCTGGAAGAACTGGTTATTTCTCACTTGCACTTCGTGGTGCAATTGGTCCTGAGGGTGGTACATTTTTTCATCACTGGCATGTTATTTCAGTTGCCGGAAAAGGTGGAAGTGCTACAGTTGGTCAAGGAAAAAGAGGTGCTGATATTCCAAAAGTTGATGTATACAATGAACTTTCTTGGCCACCTGAATGGCCTCTTTCTACTTATGAACTGTCATTTTTACTACCACATCTTCTCTCAGATACTGAGTGGCAACAAAAATGGATAGATAGAGGGCTTAATGTTCCTCAAAAATTATCTGTTTGGATTCCTCGTATGTATAATCCTGTTTGGATAAATCCGGATGGTTTTAGATGGATAGAAACTATCAAAGATGAAAAGAAAATGGAGTTAACATTTAACCTCTCTCCTGTATGGTCTGAGACTAACTGGTATGTTGATTACATCTTACCTGTGGGACTAGCTGGTGAGAGACATGATCAGCACTCAGAGGCTACAATGCCAGCTCGTTGGACATCATTTCGTCAACCAGTTATGCGCGTAGCACTAGAGAAAATGGGATGGAAGCCTAAAAATCCAGCTCGTGCTACACTAGAAGCTCATATAAAAGCAGGTCTTGGTGAAGTTTGGGAAGAGAATGAATTTTGGTTTGATCTATGTGTAAATTATATAGATCCAAAAGGTGATATCTTCTTAGATGATGCTAAGACTAAGTCTATTAGATCTATGTGGGAGTCTAAAAAAACTCCTGGCACTCCTGTTACAATCGCTGAGTGGTATGATGCAGCATTTGGTGATAACTTACCAAATCTTAAATCTACTGCTACGAACGACTCAAGATATAAAAATGCAGAGTTTCCAATCTATGAGTATATGAGAGATCATGGTGTTTGGATGGAAGAAAACCATATCTACTCGCCTCAAGAGAGAGAAGTTATAGATGATGGAGAGAGTTATATCTCTCATGGTCATAAGTATGACAAACAAGACGTAACTATAGATAAAAGAACTGGTGTTATGACAGCTGATAGTCATGGTAAGAAGAAGTCTATAGGTATTGAGATTGATGGCAAAAAGATGGAAGGTTTTGCAACACTAGACAAGAAACTAGATTTCTTTTGTGAGTGGATTGCAGAAGATTGGAAGTGGCCAGAGTATGCTATACCTTTTTACCCAAGAAGTGAAGAAGAGAAAAAAGAGATGGTTCATATCGTATCGCATGTAAATCATATGTATATGACAGAAGAGAATTCATATGCACTAAATACTGTATTTAGATTGCCATATAACATTCACACTCGTTCAGCAAACTCTAAACATCTTATGGAGATCTCTCAAAATCATGATCCAATCTGGATATCAACAAAAGATGCAACTCGTCAAGGATTTAAACGTGGAGATGCTATTCGTGTAAGAATTACAGATAGTGTTACAGGATTAGAGTCTGGATATTTCGTAGCTATGGCAGTTCCTACTGAGGGCGTACTTCCTGGAACTCTTGCTTGTTCACATCACGGTGGTAGATGGAAACTTGTAAACTCAGTCTCAATTCCAAACGGTGTTAGTGCTGGTAAAGTAAACTCACAACCAATAAAAAGAGATATGAATGATCCTGCTTTTATTGCACACTCTCCTGAGAATGCAGGTAAAGATGGTGCTCAAATCAAGATTGAAGATTATGATGGAACGGGTGGACTTAATAGCTTTGGCGTTCCAACTGCTGAACTTCAAATGGACGGCAAAGTAGGAAAGTTAAAGTATGTAGAGGGCATCAAACCTTTTCATGCTAAAAGATTTGCAGACTACAACAGAGATAGTGGAAATATCTGGTGGGATGGACTAAGTGGTTCATGGCAAAATGCAGTTGCAGCAGCTCACCCAGATCCAATCTCAGGGATGCACTGTTGGCACCAAAAGGTTATCTTAGAGCCTGCTCAAAGTGGCGATAAGATAGGTGATATTCATGTAAATTATGAAAACAACTTTAAAATCTATCAAGGATGGAGAGATGAACTTACTCGTGGACTAGATGTTAACGATAAGATACGCCGTCCAAAACATATAAAACGCCCATGGGTACCACTCTCAGATGAGGCTTACAATATAAACTTAAAGAGCTAAAGGGATCTTTCCCTTTAGCTACTAAAACTTATCTGCTATCCACATTCTAAAGTAAAGCCCTAAAGTACTTGTAAAACCAACCTCACTAAAGATTAGATTTTTATCTTTGTCATATATAAATGTAGTTGGATAAGCTGCAATCTTAAACTCTTTTGCAAAAAAAACACTCTCATCACTATAAACTTTAAAATCAAAACTATTTTTACTCATATACTCTTTTATCTCTTCGTTAGATCCAGAATTTACCGCAATAGTAAGTACTTCATAGTCTTTTGAGATGCTCTGAATATTTGAAGCTTCTAGTTTACAAGTAGGGCACCAAGTTGCCCAAAAATGAATTAAGATAGGTTTATCTTTTGGATGTGTATAACTTGTTTTATCTAAGAGAGTAACACTCATCTCTTGGAGTTTTTGCTTGTTTAAATCCATGCTCTTATAAAAACTAATAACATTTGCAATCACAGTCATAATAAGTATAAAAAGAGCTATCTCTTTTATATACTTTTTCAACTTTTGTTTAATAATCAGAGATTTTGTCATAATATTGTCACTTTAACACTTTTTTAATTCTTAGTTGCTAATATACATTAATATAAAAAACACAAGGATAAAAAAATGAAGAAAATATATGTAATTTTAGTGATAGCTCTACTTTTTGCTGGATGTACTATAGATAAAGAACCACATATAAAATCGGCTATGTTTCAGTCAGTATCAGCACAAGAAGCAACTCTAACTCAAAGTGGCAAGGATAAAGAGTCTTGTGTGAGATGTGGGATGAACTTGATAAGGTACTATAAGACTAGCCACGCTGCAGAGGATGAAAAACGCCACTATCAATATTGTTCAATTCACTGCTTAGAAGATCATTTAGGAGAGGGTGTGACTCTTAAAAATCCTAAAGTTGTTGACGTTGATTCACTAAAGTTTATCCCAGTTAGTGATGCTTATTATGTAGTTGGAAGTAATATAAGAGGGACTATGACTAGAGTTAGTAAGTACGCTTTTTTAAACAGGTCTATGGCTAAAGAATTTCAAGATAAGTATGGTGGAGAAATTATGAGTTTTAAAGGAGCCCTTGAAGTTACAAAAAAAGACTTCAAGCGTTAAACTTAGGTAGTTGCCAACCTCGCTTAAAAGCAATAAGTCTAAGGACTATAGAAAAAATTGCCACACTTGAGATACTTAGAGCATTTAAAATATCTAATGTCTCTAAGAGCGCTAAAAGTAGGGCAACTATAACTGCAATAGAGCCGTAAAAGTCACTTATAAGAACTGTAGGGACTTGGTTTATCATAACATCTCTTGTCACTCCTCCACCCATAGCTGTTATAAAACTAAGTATCATAATCCCAAAAAAATTATACTCGGCGTTTATGGCTAAGATAGCCCCAGTAATGCTAAATGCAACAAGTCCAATGGTATCACTTACTACAAAGATCCACTTCTGTTCCAATGATGGTTTATTGTAAAGTTTAAAAACAAAAGCTGCAAAAAGACTCAAAAAAAGTGTGATAGCAGGATATAAAGAGCTAAAAGCAAAAGGAGTTGAGCAAAGGATGGCATCTCTTATGATTCCACCTCCTAGAGCTGTTAGTGCTGATGCTATGAGTATGCCTAGAATGTCGAGTCTGTTTTTTATGGCGACAAGAAAGCCACTTATGCTAAAAGCTGTGATACCGATGATATCGGCAAAGATGAAAAATTCTGGCATTACTTAGTTTTGGTATTCATTTTTAAAGCCTACGTATCTTAAGGCAGATGCATAAAGTTCTTCTACTTCTTGCTCACTTAACTCTCTAACAACCTTAGCTGGACTTCCCATAATAAGAGATCTTGGAGGAAAGACCTTGTTTTTTGTCACAAGTGCGTCAGCTCCTACAATACTCTCTTTGCCAATAATAGCCCCATCTAAAATAGTAGCTCCCATCCCTATAAGGCAAGCATTTTCTATGGTGCAACCATGAAGCATAACTCTATGACCAATAGTTACATCATCTCCCACAATAGTAGGATGACCGTCGCTTTTATCTGCTTTTTTGTAGTGCGTAACATGGATCATGCTTAGATCTTGAACGCTTACTCTATCTCCAATTTTAATAAAATGAACATCGCCTCTGATGATAGTTCCAAACCAAATAGAGCAGTCCTCTCCAAAAGTCACATCTCCTATAACATCAGCCGAAGGAGCTATCCAAGTGTTTTTACCAATAGTTGGTGAAGTATTTCTAAATTTATAAATCATTTGCATCTTCTGAAAATAGTTTTGACATGATTTGAGAGACACTTCTTTGTGTCTCTTTTTTACTAGCTTTTGAGATCTTGTTTACAAACTCTTCTAGTAGTTTATGGTTGTTTATAGACTTCTCATCTTCTGGGGCTCTTACAACTTTTTTATATGAACCATCGCTTTGAAGTTCATGTGCTAAAACATTGTCAGAACATTGAAGTTTTAAGATCTGTAAGATTTTACTTTTTGATTCTTCATCTTTGATTGCAGTTAAGAGTTCTATGCGTCTTACTAAGTTTCTGGGCATCCAATCGGCTGAAGATATATAGATCTGACTTGCATCATTTTTGAAGAAAAAGACTCTAGGATGTTCTAAATATTTACCTAAGATAGAGATAACTCGTATGTTGTCACTAACACCTTCAATAGCAGGCTTTAAGCAACAGATACCACGAACGATAAGATCTATCTTCACTCCAGCTTGTGATGCTCTATAGAGTGCACTTATCACATCATCATCTACCAAAGAGTTTAGCTTTGCGATGATTTGCCCATCTTGTTTTTTTCTAGCTTCATTGTTGATAAGAGATAAGATCTTTGGTTTAACTTGCGCAGGAGACATATAGAGCTCATCTAATTTACCCTTTTTGCTAAAGCCCGTTAGAAAGTGAAAAAACTTTGTTAAATCATTCGTGATAACATCTTTGGATGTCATATAGCTCATATCTGTGTAGATCTTTGAAGTTGCTGGGTTATAGTTTCCTGTTCCTATATGGGCGTATTGTTTTAATTTTCCATTTTTTCGTCTTGTGACTAGTGCTGCTTTTGCGTGAACTTTAAAGCCCTTGATCCCATAAATAACATGAGCTCCAGCTTTTTCAAGTGCTTTTGCCCAAATAAGGTTGTTTTCCTCATCAAATCTTGCTTTTAACTCTACCATAACAGTTACTTGTTTTCCACTCTCAGATGCTGCCATAAGAGCTTGAACAATAGGCGAGTTTGTTCCTGAGCGGTATAGTGTCATCTTTATAGATACTGTATCTGGATCTTTTGCTGCATTTTGTATAAGCTTTATAACTGGCTCAAAACTTTCATATGGGTGATACATCAAAACATCTTGTTTTTCTAATGCTGTGAAGATATTTTCATTGTGATCAAATGGAGGAAGAGTTTTTGGTTTAAAAGATGGATGCAAAAGGTGTGCAAAGTTTTTGTTTGAAACGATTTGCCATAGGCTAGAGAGGTTTAAGAGTGTGTGAAATCTATAAATATCATCTTTATAAACATTTGCATGTCTGTTAAAAAAGTTTAAAAGATCTTCATCTGAATCGCTCCCGACTTCAAGTCTTACCATTTCACCTTTTCTACGAAGCTTTAAACCCTCTTCTAGGATCTCCATAAAGTCATCAGCTTCCTCTTCTTCTATCTCCATATCTGCATTTCTAGTAACTCTAAAAGATGCATACCTTATAAGTTTATAACCAGGAAATAGATCTTGAATATGTTGAACTACGAGAGACTCTATAGGCACATAAATACCATCATTAAGTTCTATAAATCTATTTATAACTCTAGGAACTCTTATGATTCCAGTTCTCTCAATAGTTTCATCTTCCATATCTGTAAGCTTTACAATAAGCCCAAAGCTAAGATTATTTAAGTGAGGAAAGGGGTGTGTTGCATCTACTGCTATAGGGATTATTACGGGATATATGTTTTCATAAAAATATTTTTTTAACTTACTTCTTTGAGTTTGAGTTACCTCTTCGAAAGATTTTATAAAAATACCTTCGATTTCAAGCTTTTTTAAGATGGAGTTTAGGCAGTGTTCTACTACCTGTTGCTCTTGATGTAAGTAGTTTCTTATCTCTAAAAGTTGTTGCATTGGAGTTAACCTATCAGCTCCTGAGACAATGATACCTGCAGTAAATAGTTTTTTTAGTCCAGCTACACGGATCATATAAAATTCATCTAAGTTTGTTCCATAAATGGCTAGAAATTTTAATCTCTCTAAGAGTGGAAGTGATCCATCTTGAGCCTGTTTTAAAACCCTAGTATTAAACTGTAACCAAGAGAGTTCACGGTTGTTATAGAGCTCTGGATTTTTGAGATTTATCATCTGTTTTACCCTCAAAATTATTTTTCACATTATATCTAAATGTCATTACTATTTTATAACCCCACTACCTTTATAATTTGCTGAGTGGTAGATAATAGTGTTGTTTTTTCTAGCATAGTATCGCATCAAAAGATTTTGAATGGTGGGCTCAATTGAAGGTTCAAACCAAGCGTTGTTGCTGATGGCTATCATAAAGCGAACTTCACCCTCATAAAGCTCACTACAGGTTGCTTCGTAACAGATAGCATTTCTAAACTTCACGCCTTTTATATTAAAGTCAGTTGGCTCTTTTGCAGTTTTAAAGTCTGCTTCACCTGCAAAAAACATCTCATTTATATAGTCTTGTGCAAATTTTGGAAGTGGAATATACTCGCCAAAAGGGACTAAAACAAGTTTTTTGGCCACTTCAAACTGTCCATCTTCAAAGAAATATGAGACATTGTAGTTGTGATTATCTTCTCTATATAATGTTCCTACAATTATACTTATATCTTTGGAATAGATAAGAAGTCTATCTATAAGAAGCTGATTGTTGTTCATGTATAGTGGAAAAACAGATTCAGGAAAGACAACTATATCATGCTTTTTCTCTATTGCATCTTCAATCTCACGAAAAACCAGATCTACAGTAGATCTAAGGTTTTCTCTCTTCCATTTTTTATCTTGTGAGATGTTTGTACTAATAAGTTTGATACTAAGTTCAGGCTCTTTTAGCTCTTGAGTGTTAAAGTTTATAGCTAAAATGAGTAAAAATAAAGGCGCATATTTATAAGGCTTTTTTATATAATTTGGCAGAGAAAGAGCGAGTAAAACCAAAATGAGTTGATACTTGTAGATCCCTATGAAACTCTCAATAAAAACAAGTTCTATTTGCATCCAGTTCCAGTCAAATGGCTCAAAAAAACTAAGCCCAAAGAGTAATAGAGCCCTTATATAAACCTCTTTACTAAGAGCTAAGAGACCAAAAAAGAGCATATATATGATGGCAAAACCAAAGCTTACAAATGGAGTGAGATATCCAACTCCAGTGTACTCAAAGCTATAACCTATCCAGTAAAACCAAAGAAGACCTGTAAAAAAACCAGCAACTAAAATGGCTCTTTTTGAAATATACAAAAAAAGTGCAATGGCAATAAGTCCAAATAAGGTGTTAAGAAGTTTAAAGCTAAATCCCCAATGTTCAAAGTAGATAAAAGCGCTAAATAAAAGAGCAGTTAATAAGCCAACGAGAATATCAAAGACGAAGGTGTAGTTAGTTTTAAAAGTTGTTATTTTTTCAATCATGCGAAATTATAGAGAGTTTATAGTAAAGATATACTAAACTACTTAGGTTTAACTAAGGAGTTCTTATATGAAAAGTAAGCTATATAGCAAAATTTTTAAAACCCCAATAGGTGAAATGATAGCTCTTGCAAATGAAAATGCAATTATTTCTTTTGATTTTGTGGTAGAGGGAAAAGACTACAAAGAGAGTAAAGAACATTCATCTCTTTTGGACAAACTAAAAGAAGAGCTCTCTGAGTATTTCGCAGGAGAAAGAAAAGAGTTTACACTGCCTTTATGGACAGAAGGAACAGAATTTCAAAAAGGAGTTTGGAAAACACTTCTGAACATTCCTTATGGCACAACAATCTCATATAAAGAAGAAGCAAAATTATTTGGAAATCCAAAAGCCATAAGAGCAGTTGCAAGTGCAAATGGAAAAAACCCCATCTCGATTTTGATCCCATGTCATCGCGTAATTTCAGCAGATGGAGGACTCGGTGGTTATACAGGAGGAGTTTGGAGAAAAGAGTTTTTGTTATCTCTTGAGAAAAATAATTTAAAAAGATGGTGCTCACAACTGGACTCGAACCAGTGACTCTTACCTTGTCGAGGTAATACTCTACCAACTGAGTTATGCGAGCAAATTAAGAGTGACATTGTAGCTAAGAATCCTTAAAGTAATTTTTCTTGATTTAGGGCAAATATTTATATTTATTTTATGTTTATAGAGTGTATAATTTCAACTACAAAAAAAGTACCCAAAAGGTAAGTTATGCACTTAAAAGAGTTAGAAGAATTAGGATTACAAAACATTGGTAAAGTTCACCATAATTTAAGTTATGATGAGCTTATACAACATGAACTTAACAACGGTGAGTGTGCTCAGACAAAAATGGGTGCAACTGCAGTTGATACAGGTATTTTTACAGGTCGTAGCCCACAAGACAAATACTTTGTAGACCGCGATCCATCAAACAAATATATAGCTTGGGGAGATGTCAACAAAAAAGTCTCTGCTGAAATATTTGAAGAACTCCTAGAAGTTGCTAAAGAGCAACTCTCAGGAAAAGATCTTTATGTCACAGATGCTTTTTGTGGGGCTTCTGCCGCGTCAAAGAGATCTGTTCGTTTTGTCTCTGAGATTGCATGGCAATCACACTTTGTTAAAAATATGTTTATTCGTCCGACTAGCTCAGAATTAGAAGTTTTTAACACTGAGTTTACTGTTCTTAATGCTTGTAAAGCTGTAAATAAAAAATGGAAAGAGCATGGTCTAAATTCAGAAGTTTTTGTTCTTTTTGATGTTGAGAACAATCTGGCCATTATCGGCGGTACATGGTATGGTGGTGAGATGAAAAAAGGAATTTTTTCAATGATGAACTACTGGTTACCGCTAGAAGGTAAACTTCCAATGCACTGTTCTGCAAATGTTGGAGAAGATGGTGATACTGCACTTTTCTTTGGACTAAGTGGAACTGGCAAAACTACTCTAAGTACAGATCCAAAACGAGCTTTAATCGGAGACGATGAACATGGTTGGGATAATCACGGAGTCTTTAACTTCGAAGGTGGATGTTATGCAAAGGTTATAAACTTAGATGCAAAGAGTGAGCCTGAGATCTACCACGCTATTAAAACTAATGCACTTTTAGAAAATGTTGTTATGTATGGAGAGGGAGAGGTTGATTATGAAGATAACTCAAAAACTGAAAACACTCGCGTCTCTTACCCAATAGAACATATAGAAAATCACAAAAAAGACCTCATGGCTGGTCATCCACAAAATATAATCTTCTTAACTGCTGATGCTTTTGGCATACTTCCTCCAGTTTCTAAACTTACAAAAGAACAAGCAATGTACTACTTTTTAAGCGGATACACTGCAAAAGTAGCTGGAACAGAGAGAGGTGTAACCGAGCCAGTTGCAACATTCTCAGCTTGTTTTGGAGAGGCTTTTCTCCCACTACATCCAACAGTTTATGCTAATCTTTTAGGTGAGAAAATTGATGCACATGATGTTCATGTATATCTTGTAAATACTGGATGGACTGGTGGAGGATATGGTGTTGGAAAACGAATGAGTATCAAAAATACTCGTGCTTGTATCAACGCTATACTAGATGGAACTATAAAAGAGAGTGAGTTTGACACTATCGAAGTTTTTGGACTTCAAGTTCCAAAAACTTTAGGAGATATAGATCCTAACATCTTAAACCCTCGCAATGCGTGGAGCGACAAAGATCTTTTTGATAGTAAAAGAGATAATCTAGCAAAAATGTTTATAGATAACTATACTAAATACCAAACTGGTGAACATACTGACTTTGCACCTTATGGTCCAAAGTTATAGGGTTGAGTTTCTAAAGAAACTCAATTCTTACGCTTTGTGGCTTTTTCCATATAGAGCCATAAAGCACCTCCAAAAACTACTAAAATAATAGGTGCTATCCAAGGTTTTTCTCCAATAAATCCAGCTACTTTTACCAAAACACTACCAGAGTAATAACTACCAAGCCCAAAAACTAAAGCCCAAACCCCAGCACTGAGAACATTAAGAACAGCAAATCTTTTAAAGTCATACTTTGTTAGACCAATAGCGATAGGAATAAGTGTCTTAATACCATAAACAAACTTTTGAAAAAATATGATCCAAGAACCATACTTTTTCATCAGTACATGTGAGAGTGCTAGCTTTCTTCTATGCTTTCTAAGTCCATCCATCATCATGCTTTTTTGATAGCGAGCCATATAAAAAAGTAAAAAGTCACCTATAGTATTGGCAACAAATGCTATTAATATAGATAAAGAGAGATCCATCTCGCCCATAAAAGAGAGAACACCAGCTCCAATAATCGCTACAAAACCACCGCCGAGTGAGTAGAGAAAAAGTCCAATGTATCCATATGTCGCGAGATTACTAAATGTATCTTCCAAGTTGAATGTCCTAATATTTAATATACCCTTATCTCAAAAAACTTGTTTTTTGTAGCTTTAGGGGGTTGTAGGGACTTTAGTCCCTGCCATTATAATGGGCTTTGCTCATTATAATATTTTAATTTTACTAATCTCATCACGAAGTCTTGCTGCTTCTTCAAAGTTTAACTCTTTTGCAGCTTGTTTCATTTTTAGAGATAGCTCTTTTACTATTACTTTTTTCTCTGCTGCTGGAATTTTATCCATTTTTTTGTGTTTTTGGTAAATACCGCCATGATCTTCAAGCTTTAGGTTGGCATCTA
>NZ_JALOAN010000049.1 GCF_023228785.1 Sulfurimonas sp. | reverse complement strand
CCAACTGAGCTACGCCCGCATGTGCCATTGATGGTGGTGGGAAGAGGAGTCGAACCTCTGAACCCATAGGGAGCAGATTTACAGTCTGCCGTCGTTGGCCACTTGACTATCCCACCATTACATTTTAAATGTCTTTTCTGGTCTAACACTGTTTCTAATATTCTATTTCAATGGTGCTGGCACGAGGATTTGAACCCCGGGCCTGTTGATTACAAATCAACTGCTCTAGCCAACTGAGCTATGCCAGCATCGAAATTGAGCCAGAATTATAGTGCAAAATATTTTCTATGTCAAGAGTTTTTGAAAAGAAATTGAAAAGAAGTTAAATTAGAGTTATTTAATTACAGTTTGTCATACTTTTTAAATCTAATTGTTATTTTGATATACTTGCACTTCAATGAAATATATATCGCTACATAGGATGATGCAATGAATGCAAATAGTTTTAGCTGTTCCTTCAATTCAAACTCACAAATTAATCATATTATAAATAATAATTTTTATAAATATAACAATATACCCACTCTAGTGATTAACGATTGTGATAAGAATTGGCTTAATAAGAAATTAAAATATCCAAATAGAACTATTAGATTAGCAACAATGTTTTCTGGAATAGGAGCAGTTGAATTTGCTCTTAAAAGATTAAAACTACAGACTAAAATAATTTTTGCTAGCGATAATGATAAATTTGTTAAAGAGAGTTATTTTGCAAACTATAAAATAAAAGAAAATAGTTGGTATAACGATGTGGTAGATATTAATGGTAATAAGTATAAGGATAAAATTGATCTACTAGTAGGAGGTAGCCCTTGTCAATCATTTTCTATGATAGGAAAAAGAAGAGGACTAGCAGATACTAGAGGAACATTATTTTATGAATTTGCGAGAGTTGTTAAGGAAAGCAAACCCAAAGTTTTTATTTATGAAAATGTAAAAGGACTTACTAGCCACGATAAAGGTAACACTTTTGAAACAATTTTAGCAACTTTTGATGAACTTGGATATAAATACTCATATAAACTACTTAATTCTAAAAATTATGGTGTGGCTCAACATAGAGAAAGACTTTTTGTAGTTGGCTTTCTAGACAATTCAGTAGAATTTGATTTCCCTGAACCAATTGAATTACAACACACAATGCAAGATTTTTTAGAGGATTATATTGATAGTAAATACTATTTAAAAGAAAAAGGCGTGAAATTCGTTACTAGTTCTAAAAATAGGAAAAAAAGATATACGCAGATAAATGGCAATGTTGCTCTTTGCCAAAAAGCAAATCAGCAGTTTAATTGGCATGGTGATTTTATTTATGAAGATCAAGCTGAACAAGAGTTTAATGAATTTATATTCGATATCAATGAAGTTGAAGAAAAATATTATTTATCTGAAAAAATAAGAACATATGTGTTAGCTGGTGGAACTAAAAATTTTAAGACCTCAACTGAAACCGATTTAAAAATTGCAAGACCTCTATTGCAGTCTATGCATAAAATGCATCGTGCTGGAGTTGACAATTATGTTACACATAATAAAGGTAGAATTAGAAAACTTACACCTACTGAATGCCTGCGACTAATGGGCTTTGGAGATAGTTTTAAACAAGTTGTTAGTGATACTCAAATGTATAGACAAGCTGGAAATAGCATCGTTGTTGATGTATTAATTGCAATTTTAAAACAAATGGATATAAGTAAATTTGGAGCAACTGATGAAGATAAATCTATTTAACGAAAAGTTTACCGTTATAGATACTAAAGAAAAAATAACCATTGCTGACTCATTTGTTGTAAGGCAAAATAAAATTGGCACTGGTAATGGCGAGGCAAAACTTTATGTTGGAAATGAAAATAACGCTACAAGAGATTTTTTTGGTAATCATGGCTTTACTATTAAATGCTTTTTAATGAAAAAAGATTTATTGAACTATTTAAATGAAACAAAAGTTGAATATTTAAAACCAGAGCAAGCATACATAAATAGTAAAATACTACCATCCCTTTGGAATAAAAGAAAAAATAAAATTGACACATTACTAGAAAAGATTGAATTCGAAATTATTGAACAGATACAAATATCTGGATCGAGAATTTATGTTAAATCATCAGATTTAGCATATGAGATAATCAGAGAATTGTCCTTGCCAAATATTACTTTTATTTCAGTTGTAAAACTACGGGGTCAGCATGGTAATATAGAATACTATTTTAGATTATTTGCTGATTTTTTTGGAGATGAAACACACCCTTATATACTTCAACAAGAAGAAAAAGCATTAGAAGCAATCGAAAATATAGAAGAAAAGAAATTAAAAATAAAAGCAAGAGTTGGTCAAGGAAAATATAGAGAAGAATTATTAAATCAATGCCCTTTTTGCCCTATTACTATGGTCTCTGATGATAGGTTATTAGTTGCTAGCCATATTAAGCCTTGGGCTAAATCAACCGAAACTGAAAAAACAGACCCTTTCAATGGATTTATGTTAACACCTACATTTGATTATTTATTTGACAAGGGATTCATGTCATTTACTGATGACAAAAAAACAATTTTATCTCCATTCTTATCAAAAATGACATATTCTAAAATTGGCATTTCAGATAATAAAACTTTTTCTCTTCTACCAATAAAAGGAAGAGAAAAATATTTAGAATACCACAGGAATAATATATTAAAAAAATGATCCAAAATTAATAAAATCTTCATCTTTAAGTATTATTGGTGTCATTTTACCCTTATATTCTTTGATTTCCTTAACTATCTTATCTATATAACTAGGCTTTATATGGTTAATGTAGAGCCTAATATCTTCTCTTTTTATTTTTTGTATACTCTCAAAAAGAAGTGTCGGAGTTAAATGTTTACTCTCTTTGGCAAGTTTTGGCATGCTTGATGGAAAAGAACACTCTATTACTATGGCATTTATATTTTTTTCGCTCTCAATAATTTTTATAACATTTTCTAGTGAGTATGTATCTGCTGTTATGAGTACTGAATTTTTATCTCTTGTGAAAATATATCCGCAACTAGGAACGGTATGATCTGTTTTAAATGCTCTTATGGAGTCGCCCTCACCAAGACTATACTCAACTCCTAACTCTATCTCTTCATAAGCGAGAGCTTTAAGTTCTGAGTTTACTAGATTGATTTTAGAGAAGTCTGGCCAGATAAGTTCATTAAAAAAGTGTTTCTTAAGTGCTTCTATAGTCGCAGGTAGTGCTCTTAAAGTGAGTGTTTTGCTTCTTAGTGAAAAGAAATTATCTAAAATAAAAGCTATATCACTTATATGGTCTAGATGAGAGTGAGTGATCCAGATAGTCTCTAAGTGTATGCTCTCTTCATTGAGTGTGGCTAATATATTTCCAGCATCTAAAACATTTTGTTTGTTTAGCAAAAATGAGCTTGTACCAAAACCTTTTGCCTTAGTTCCATAAGCTCCAAGTATCTGAATCTCATTTGGATCTATCTCTTTGGGCTCACTCTTTTGGTAGATATCTTTATACTCTTGTCTAACTGCTAAGATCTCATCTAGGTTTTCAAAAAAGAGATCTATGAGTTTAGGATCAAAGTGCTCACCTCTCTCCTCTTTAAACAGCTTAAAAATTCTCTCATCATCCCAAGCTTTTTTATAAACTCTATCACTTCCAAGTGCATCAAAAACATCTGCTAGTGCCGTTATACGGCCATATATATGAATATCTTCACCCTTTGTTTTATTCGGATAGCCTTTACCATTGTACTTCTCATGATGCTCATATGCAACTATAGATGCAGCTTTAAGTAGAGGTCTTTTTGAGTCCTTTATCATCGCATATCCTAGTTCTGCATGAGTATCCATAATGGCACGTTCTTCATCATTAAAACGACCAGGCTTATTTAAAATAGCATCAGGAATTGCTACTTTGCCTATATCATGCATTGGACTAGCTTGTTTTAAAAGTTCAGCCTCTTCTTTACTCATACCGTAAGCAAGAGCAAGTATTTTTGAGTACTCGGCCACCCTCTTTACGTGATTTCCTGTCTCTTTACTTCTACTCTCTCCAATCGCACCCATAGTAAAGACAACCTCTTTTTGAGTCTCTTCTATCTCTTTAGTTAAGCTAGCTGCTATAAGCGTCTCTGCTGCATATGTACTTGCGAGCATAAGACGCTCCATGTCTCTTTTATCAAAAACACCATCTTCGCCTAAGTTGTTTATAACTTGAAAAGCCCCTATGATCTCATCATCGTTATCAAACATAGGAATAACCATCATGCTTCTTGTGCGATAAAGAGTTTTTTTATCTATATTTGGGTTAAATCTATCATCTTTATATACATCATCAATAATTATCTTTTTTCCACTAGTGATTGAATTTCCAACTATTCCAGAGTCTTTTGGGAGCCTTATAGCATCCATCCCATGGGCTACTTTTGTCCAGATCTCTTGATCGTCAACAACCCAAACAGTACATCTATCAGCATTAGTAAGTGCCTTTCCCATATTAGCTAAGACAAAGATGATATCATCATGTTCCCTTAGAGCTGAGACTTCTGTCATATATGTAAAGATCATTTGTAGAATTTCATTTGCACCTAAGGCATTTTTCATTGTTTGCTCCCTATTTTGTTGTCATCTTGTGAACACCCCACGCTCGGCTTTCTTTGATAAGTGGTAAAAAATATTTAGAAGGAGCATCATCGTACTCTTTTACTAAAACACTAAACAAAACCTCTGCTTGTTTAAAATCCCCTCTCTTATAGATCTCAAGTGCCTCATCATAAAGCTCTTTGATCTCTTTAGATCTCTGATTATTTGGCATAAGCTCATATAGAAGCACAGCTTCATCTTTACCTTTTACCTGAACGCTCTCTATCTCTCTACAAACAAACTCAGTTTTTAGTTTATCTTTTGTAAATTCGGTTATCAAGATATTCACACCATAATTTTTAGTAAGCCCTTCAACTCTTGAAGCTAAGTTTACACCATCACCAATAACTGTATAGTTAAATCTTGTATCAGATCCCATATTTCCAACAACTACTTCAGCAGTGTTTATGCCTATGCCAATCTTTATAGCGTTCATGCCCTCTTGTACTAACTCCGCATTTAGCAGATCTAGCTTCTCTATCATCTCTAAGGCACTAAAACATGCTGCATCAGCGTGATTTTCTACATCTACTGGAGCATTATAAAACGCCATCACTGCGTCGCCTATATATTTATCAAGCATCCCACCATTATCTAGCACCGCTTTTGTCATAGGTGTAAAATATCTATTTAGTAGAGTAATAAGACTAACTGGGCTCATCGACTCAGAGATAGATGTAAAGCCGCGAATATCACTAAAGAGAATACTTAGTTCTTTAGCCTCCCCGCCAAGAGCAAGTGCATCAGGATTTTTTATAAGTTTATCGAGTAGATCTGCTGAGAGGTAACTAGAAAATGCCCCTCGCATAAATCTTCCTCTTTTTTCTTGTAGAGTAAAAGCCATCGCTTCAACAGTTAAAAAACTAATAACTAAAGAGAGTAAAGGATAGAAGAGATCTATATATATCATCTCTTCTACAAAGAGATATCTTACATAGGCATAGATAAAGAGATAAAGAGTTATGTTTATAAGAACTCGATAGAGTGCTTTTTTAAAGAGTAAGACCAAGATTAAAGGGAGTAAAACCATAAAAACAATTAAGTATGCTGTGATATTTTTTGGCTCACTTATAAGATGACCTTCAAGCAGGTTAGATATAAAAGTATAGTGTAGTAGTGGTCCTGGCATCTGACCCATTGGTGTGCTTACAACATCTCCAGATCCAACATCTGTGATACCTAAAATAACTATCTTATCTCTAAAGTAATTAGCTTCTATTTTCTTCTTTGCAAGATCTACAAAAGAGACTATATTGTAGAGATCTCCCTCATAAAAGTTAAGCCTTACAAAGCCTTTTTCATTTACTTCAACTAAATAGTCATCTATCTCTATATGTCTCTCATCTACCCTTGTTATATCTTTGTTAAACTTAAGTCTAAGTCCTTGCATCGCTAGAGATGGATAGAGAAGATTGTCAAAATAAATCGCTACTGGGTATGAACGCAAAAGATGATCACTCTCACTTAGAGTTGAGAAACTTCCACTCATAGAACAAGCTTCCATGATTGGTGCAATATTTATCTCAGCAAATGGAGCGTGAACGAAAAATGGATTTTTATGTTGTGCGATTTGAGATTGAAGTAGATCTAGCGACGAATCAGCTAAGATATCTAACTCTTCATTGCTTATATTTTGTGTTGAACTATCTCTTAAAAAAAAGCCACAAACACTTGAGTTTAGGTTTGAAATTGACTCAGCTAAGGCTTGATCTCTCTCTTTTGTAGTTCTCTCTGAAAATATCATATCCATCAAAACTACATCAGCTTCTCTTAGAGCGTCAATACCTTTAGCTATATCATCTCTATGAAATGGCCATCTACCAAACTCATTTACACTTCTCTCATCAACTGCAACAAAAACAATATCTTTACTCGGATTCTTGCTTTGCAGATCAAAATTTATATCGTTAAATCTCAAAGAGAAGTTCTCAAAGGGCTCAACTCTATATAGATGCAAGTACAAACTAAGGGCTAAAACGGGAACTAATACCAATATATAGAGAAGTTTCTCCCTAAGCATTCTCACATCCTAAAGTAAAGCTCATACTATTTTAAAGACTCCATAAGTGCCTCAAATCTTTCAAACTCAGCATCATCTTCTTCTGTCCATGCACTCTCACTAACTTTTTGTCCATCAAAAGTTATAGTATTTTTCTCTTGTAGATCAAACTCTTTAGTTATCAAAACAGCTCCTTTATTTTGCTCATTCAAAAATTTTTGATACTCTTTTTCTTGTTCTGAGAGATAGTCCTTATAGTCAGCTTGAACTTGCTTTCTATAGAGTTCAAACTCCTCTTTTAAACTCTGGATTCCAACTAAACCCTCTTTTAGTTTTACAGATGAAGTTTTGTTTGTATCTACTATAAATGTAGTACCTTTTATACCTATAATGGCAAAAGGAGTCTTAACTTTTAGTGCATTTTTTGCATCTCTTGAAGTTATATTGTAGTAGATCTTGCCCTCTTCTTGTGATGCTAGAGTTTTGGATGCAAAGTGCAAGGTTGAACTCTCATCTAAGATGAGAGTTGATCCATCTTGAAGCTTTATAATTGCATTTGACTCTTTTGAAGTAGTTATCAAATCGCCCTTTTTTATCTCCAAACCTTTTGAAGCATTACTCTTTTTAAATGTATCCTCAGGCTTTATCTTCACACTTCCTTTTACTAGCTCAAAATTTCCTAAAACTACACTTGCACTAAGAGTGCTAACTGCAAAAAGAGTTGTAATAAAATATATAAATACTTTTTTCACAAAATTTCCCCAATGGTGATTTTGGCTCATTATATCATTTAAATTGATACAATTAGATAAAAATTTACCTCTCTTAAGAGGCTAGGATATGAGAATGATTAAAATACTATTTTCCCCAGCAGAGGGCAAAAATAGCGGTGGAGACAGAGTGTCAAATGAACTTTTTGGAGCACAAAATGCAAGAGATGAAATTTTACAAGAATACAACAAGATAGTCCTAAGTGGTGATGAAGATAATATTAAAGAGCTCTTTGGTTTTAAAAAAATAAGGGATTGTCAACCTTATATAAATGACCTATTCTCTTGTGATCTTTTACCTGCAATAGAGAGATACAATGGGGTAGCATATGAATATCTTGATATAAAATCTCTAGATCTAAAAGAGATAGAGTATTTAAAACAAAACACGATCATCTTCTCAAATCTTTATGGTCCCATTCTTGGTGGTGACAAAATTGCTAATTACAAGGTAAAACAAGGAAATAATATAGCAGAAATCTCGCCAGATAAATTTTATAAAGATAGATTTTCTTACCAACTAGATCTCTACTTAAATAACTGTGAGCTCTTAGATCTAAGAGCTGGATATTATGATAAGTTTTATAAAATAAACAAATCATATACAACTCTAAAGTTTTTAAAAGATGGTAAAAGTGTGAGTCATTGGGCAAAAGCCTATAGAGGTTTAGTCTTAAGAGAGATAGCAAAAAACAATATCACTTCCATAAAAGAGTTTATGTCACTAGAGATGGAAACTCTTCAAGTAAAAGAGATCAAAGTTATCAAGAATAAAACAGAGATTGTATATAATATTGTTTAATTGAATGCTTCACATATGAGATTACGGATCAAGTCCGCAATGACGAAAGAAAACGTCATCTTGAACTTGATCTGCAATGACGAAAGAAAACGTCATCCTGAACTTGATTCAGGATCTAATTGGAGACTTATTTAAAGCATGCCATTGGTTAGCATACCTAAAAGATACAAAACAAGTTTATGTAAAGTTAAATAAAAGGAAGACTATTTGCAAGATTCACAAGAGTATAAAGATAAAAAAGCCTATTTTGAAAAAATCATCACTCTCTATGGCAGAAATGTTGTAGTTGAAATTTTACAAGATCCAGATATAGAGATCCACAAGCTTCATCTCTCAACAAGCAATAAAACAGATGGAGCTATAAAAACTATACTCTCCCTTGCACAAAAAAGAGATATAGAGATAAACTACCATGAGAAAAATGCACTTAGTCGAATAAGCAAAAATGCAAAACAAGACCAAGGTGTATGCATAGATATTATCTCCAAAAGTTACAAAAGTGCATCAGAGATAAAAGAGATGCAAAGCTTCAGACTCATCGCTCTTGATGGCATTCACAATCCGCAAAACCTAGGAATGATTATCCGTTCCTGTGCAGCTTCAACTCTTGATGGTATCATACTTCCTAAGAAAAACTCAGCAAAGATCTCTCCACTAGTTATAAAAGCGAGCGCTGGAACACTTTTTAAACTTCCCATCTACTACTGTGAGACGTTAGAAGATATTTTAAAAGATTTAAGTGACACCGAGATCTACGCTCTATCTTCACATGCAAAAAAGAGCATCTATGACATAGCACCGAGCGAAAAGTCTATCTTTGTTTTAGGAAATGAGAGCGAGGGAGTAAGTCCTGAGGTTATAAAACTTTGCAATAAGGCCATAAAAATCCCAATGCAAAGGGGTGTTGAGTCACTAAATGTTGCAATAACAGCATCTCTTATAGCTTTTATGAAGTAAAGGTAGCTAAATTAACTACCTTTTTTATAGCATCTTACGTAAAATGTCTCATCCATTTTTTCTCTGTTAAATGCGCCAGATAAAAAGTTCACTACAAATGCTTCTTTAGTTGTGGCATGTCCAAATGTCTTAGCTGACCAGTAGTTTTCAGATACGACATATTTAAAATTTCCTGAGATAGTAGGATTGTATACTTTTGTATCTACAATAGAAAACAGCTCTACAAAACCTGGCAACTTCCAAGATTTATGTCCATCAAGTTCTAAGTTTTGACAATGACTAACTGCTTCTTCGAATGTTCTTTTAGTTGTTGCAACCTCTTTTGTATCTTCCCATAAATAATTTGTTTTTGTATCTTTGATAGTATTTGCAGAATTTTTAACAATATCAGCATTTGCACTACAAGTAATAAAAAGAGATAAGATAAATATATTTAGACGTTTCATAAATATTCCTTATAATTTTAGTTCGTAGATTGTAGCAACATTAATTTGAATCGTGACTTATATTTTATATTTTTCTTAAAATCATATCAAGCACTTTTGTAGGCAAAACCCTTTTAAATCCCCCTAATATATATGTCGCTTGTGTATTATAGTATCTCGGTTTTGGAATTTTTGATTTAAGAATATGGACTATATTTTTTATAACCTCATCACTTTGTTTTGTAAAAAAGTCACTATCTTTAGATTCTTTTCGCTCTAAGAGTTCTGCTTCGTACTCGCTCTTATATATGCTAGAAGTAAAATCTACATTTTTTTTAAACATTTTTGTTGCATTTTTTCTAAAATCACTTTTAATGGGTCCTGTATTTATGGTACTGACATATATATTTGTACCCATCAGCTCTAACCTCAAAGTATCGCAAAGTCCTTCTATAGCATATTTTGAAGCATTATAAGCTCCACGAAAACGAAGTGAGATGATGCCTAAAACTGAAGAGTGTTGGATGATTCGTCCATAACCTTGAGCGCGCATAATTTTAAGAGTTTGATATGTAAGCTCATGAAGTCCAAAAAAGTTAGTCTCAAACTGCTCTTTTAAAACGCTTGTTCTTATATCTTCTAAGGCTCCAGGTTGCCCAAAACCAGCATTGTTAAAGAGTGCGAAAAGCTCGCCTTGATCTTTTATAATAAGATCTAAGACTTCTTTTATATTTTGAGCATTTGTAACATCTAGCAGATATGCATCTAAGCCCTCAGCTCTTAATCTCTCAACATCTTTTGAATCTCTTGCACTCGCATAGACTTTGTAGCCATTTTTATGAAGATAGTGAGCTGTGTCATAACCTATTCCGCTTGAACATCCTGTAATTAAAATGCTTTTTTTACTCAAGATCTCATTATCTCATAAGGTCTTTTTATCTCTCTTATTACCTCATCTATACTCATATTTCTAGACTTTCTTAAAAACTCTTTTGAGTCTAAAAAGACTAAGATCGTGGGAATTGTAAAGATCCCAAAGTGAGGTGCTATATCTTCATTTTGTGAAATATCAACACTCTCAACTACAAAGTCTTCAAAGTTAGCATCTATGGCCTCTAAGAGTTTTGGCTTTAGTGCGTGACATACATTGCACGAAGGGGCTGAGAAGTAAACTAATACTGCTTGGTTTGTCTCAATACTATTTTTTATATTATCTAATGTTTGCATGGCGAAATTATAACAGATATAATTTGCTTATGAGTTCAATAATATTTTCAATCCTTGGGATCTACTCCTTTATACTTCTTGGCTTCATCGCAAAGATGAGTTTTAAAGAGCAGATCGATGATAAAACCATAACTATATTAAATGTATATTTCTTGCAAGTTTTTCTAACATTTTGGGGACTTCTGATCCGCCCCATAGATGTAACACTCTTTTACGCCTCAAGCATCTATATAGCCATTGTCTTAGTAGTTCTAGTCATCTCCGCACTTGTGGCAAAAAAACTATTTACTTCGCCAAAAGAGTATAGTATTGCAACTGTTGTAGCTATTATTGGAAACACGGGAAATCTAGGCATCCCTATAAATATCGCTATTTTTGGCGAAGAGTCCATTCCCTACACAACTGTAGTAAACCTTATGAATGTTTTTGTAGTCTATACAGTTGGTGTTTTTTACTACTCAAGAGGGAGTTTTGATACTAAAACATCTCTTATGAACATCATAAAACTGCCAATTTTATGGGCAGCACTTTTAGCCATTACACTTAGCCTTTTAGAGTTTAAACCATCAAGTGCACTCTTAAACACGCTTATGATGGGAGCTTACGCCTCTATGACTATGCAACTCTTTTTGTTTGGGATCTATCTCTATGGTACAAAGATCCAAGAGATTAGTAAAAGACTTGTTGTGTGGGTTTTGAGTTTAAAGTTTTTAATACTTCCAGCCATAGCTTTTTTGATCTTAGTAAATATAGAACTAGAGGCGATGGTAAAAGGCATCATCTTTATAGAACTTATGATGCCTCTTGCAGTAGCTAATGTAAATCTTGCTTCGCTTTACGATTGTAGTCCTAGAGTTGTAACTGCTCTAGTTTTTATATCCTCTTTTTTATTTTTAGGGATTATTTTTGTGGCTGTAAAGATTTTAGACTTTCTCTAGATCTCTTTTTCTAAACCCTTATATGCAAGTTTTCGGATCCAGTCATTAAACTTTATATCTTTTTTTATGCAAAATGAAGCAAAACTCTTTAGCTCATTTGGAGTTAACATCAGTTCCACTTCTACAAGTTCTTCATTTAACTTTACTAACTCTTCTATTGTTTTTAAATCTCTTTTCATAAAGAAGTTTTAACATTAGCACAATTAAAAAAGCCTATGTAAAAAATATAAACTTTTTTATGTAGCACGATTTAAGGATACTTAATTACACTACTTGTATGAATAAATCATTGCAGATAGTTTACGATTACCACCAAAGCACAAAACACTCCAAACTTAGATATGCTAGATCACTTGGCTATATGGATTGGGCTACTCAACCAGAACCATTTAGAAAGTATAAAGGTGCAAAAAGCCTAAAGCTTCCTCTAGCTTTAGACAACGCTACTCCACCATATCATCTGCTTGATTCTAACTTGCCATCAGCTCCACTTATGAAAGAATCCATATCTCAACTTTTACAATTTTCTATGGGAATTGCAGCTTATAAAGAGTCTAGTGGAAACTCTTGGGCTGTGAGATGTAACGCTTCAAGCGGAAACTTACACCCAACAGAAGCCTATCTTGTTCTTCCTCCTGTCTTGAGCGAGCAAGATAACAAAAGCACTATATTTCACTATAGCCCTAAAGATCACGCACTAGAGATCCTTGCAAGTTTTGATACAACTTTTTGGGAGAAGCTTCCTGCTGAGACCTTTATAGTTGG
>NZ_JALOAN010000012.1 GCF_023228785.1 Sulfurimonas sp. | reverse complement strand
TAATTTGCTTTTTTAGCTCTTCGTGGTTTATCAAACTCATGTGTAAATCCTTATAAATAATTCACTTGATGACTATATCAAATAAATTCAATTTTTAAGGTTTACACAGTTAGATTTACACTCTCAAAGGAGTTTCGTTATGCAAATATTTAGTAAATATATAAGATTATTTCTTGTTGCGCTAAGTTTGTTGTTAGTTACGCCTGCTATTGCTCAAAATGGAGGGCGTAATATGCCAACTTTTGAGAGCTTTGATTTAAACAATGATGGTACGCTCACAGAGAAAGAGATGAATGAGGCGAGAGAGATAAGGGCAAAAGAGCGCCAAGAAGAAGGCAGAATGCAAAGGAATGCCAAAAACCATTATGAGTTTTCAAGAATTGACTCAAACGAAGATGGCGTAGTCAATAAAAAAGAGTTTGAAGATCATCAAACTAGAAGAAAAAGATAATAAATTTTGCATGCTTTTTTTGCATGCCAATCTGCTATAAAATATAATAACCACCCTCCTACTGCTATGACTTCTTATTATTGTTAAGAGGTTGTCAAGAAAACTAACATAAATAATTGACACAATCATTTTATACTTCTGGCATATACAAATAAAGGAAGAAAAAATGAAACTTATATTTGCTCTGTTGTTGTTTTTAACTATCTCCTCTGCTTCGGTTGTAGATGAGTATTTAAACACTCTTACCAAAGAGGCAAAAATTGAAAATCCAAGTTTTAGTGGATTTGATTTAAAAAAAGGCGAAGAAATTTTTACCTCAAAGCATATAGGAAAAAAAGGCAAAGAGGTCTCCTGTGTATCTTGTCATGGAGATGACTTAAGCAAAACTAGTAAAAATTTTTTTACTGCAAAAGAGATTGAACCGCTCTCTCCTACAGCAAATTCACAAAGATTTAGCGAAGTTAAAACAATTGAGAAATGGCTAAGAAGAAACTTTAATGATGTGTATAACCGTGAGGGAACAGCTCAAGAAAAAGGTGATGTAATAACATACATCATCAACAAATAAGGAGTCAAAGATGAAGTTATTAATTTTATTAGCCGCACTAGCGAGTGTAGTTTTAGCATCAAGTTACGATAAAAAAGGTGTTGCTGTGGCAACGGACAAACTATATATAAAAGAGTGCGGCGCATGTCACTTTGCATATCAACCCGGACTTCTTCCAGCAAACGCTTGGCAGAAGATGATGTCAAATCTTGAGAATCACTTTGGCTCTGATGCCTCTTTGGCAAAAGAGGATTTTGACTCTATATCTAAGTATTTAAATAAAAATAGTGCTGAAAAGTTTATGAACTACAAAAGAAGTGCTAGAATTGTAAATAGCCTAAGAGTGGGAGAAGTTGCAGACTCTATATCAAAAACTCCTTACATGATTGAAAAGCACAAAAAGATAAGAGAAGACCTTATAACACAAGAAGAAGTTAAAGGGATATTTAACTGCACCGCCTGTCATACCACAGCGCAAAAAGGCATATACAGCGAGAAAGATATTATGATTCCAAATTTTGGAAGATGGGAAGATTAAGGAGATACTACAATGAAGTCTTATATATGGTCGCTTCCTACTAGAGTCTTTCACTGGCTCTTTGCAGTGCTAATTCTGCTTGCTTTTTTAACGGATGATGATAAGTTACTAAATTATCATGCGCTTATCGGCTATGGGATTTTAACTCTTTTGGTTTTTAGATTTTTTTGGGGCTATCTTGGTCCAAAGTATTCAAAATTTAAAGATTTTCCGATGGCGATTAAGGATGTAAAAGAGTTTATAGTAAATATTTTTAATCCCAAACAGAAGTATATAGGACACAATCCTATTGCCTCGTATGTGATGATTGGTATATTTATAGTAGCTTTTATCACTATACTCACTGGAATTTTAACATTTGGCGTTCAAGAGGGAAAAGGCTTACTTTCCTCGTTAAATAGCACTTTTTTTAAAAAAATGGAACTATTTGAAGATATACATGAGTTTTTATCCGGAGTTTTGATTGCTCTAATAGTTTTGCATCTACTGGGTATCTTAAGTGATAGAGTGCTTCATGCAAAACATGAGACGCTAAAATCTATATTTAGCGGATATAAAGTGACAGATGAGAATGAGGGTATCAAGCTAAATATTTTTCAAAAACTTATAGCTGCGCTATTTTTGGTTATATTTATTGCTTTTTTGCTCTTTAATCTTACAACCCCATCTAACCCGTTAATTGCTTCAATGTATAAACCCATAGATTATAAAAAACAAAATGAGCTTTTTGTTAAAGAGTGTGCTTCCTGCCACACACTATATCCACCGCATACCCTGCCTAAAAGGTCATGGCTAGCTTTAATGAGTAATCTAGAAAACCACTTCGAAGACGATGCTTCATTAAGCGAAGAAGAGAACAAAAATATTTTGGATTTTTTGCTAAAAAATAGCGCTGAGAGCTCAACTCAAGAGGTAAGTGTTAAGATTTTGGATTCGCTAAAAAATAAAGATATAATAGCAATAACCCATACAGATTTCTTCAAAACTAGGCATAAAGATATCTCAAAAAAAGTTTTTGAGTGTGTTGATGTTAAAAGTAAAGCAAATTGTAAAGCGTGTCATAGCGATATAGAACAAGGATTGATTGAAGATGATAAAATTAAAAATATTCGTGCTTTTATGTAGTCTGTTTCTCTCCCTTTCGCTTTTTGCAGATGATGATTATGAGCACAAAAAAAATCATATATATAAAAATCTAGACTATTTAAACCTAAACGAGCACCAACATAAAGAGATGAAAGAGATATTGATAGATTACAGAAAAAAATATGAAAAATTTTATAAGAAAAAAGATAAAAGAGAAAAAAAGCTCCAAGAACTTATTAAAGAAGAAAAGTTCGACAAAAAAGAGTATAAAAATATTATTAAAGAGATAAATGAAAAGGCAGTTGAGCTAGAGATTGATACACTAAAAGAGATTCACTCTATTTTATCAGCTTCGCAACGTAAAAAATTTTCATACTATCTGCAGGAGTGGAGGGTTGAATAAAAAAGTTTTACTTATAGAAGATGACCTGCAGATGCAAAGTTTGATAACCGAGTACTTAAAGGGCTACAGTTTTACTTGTTATGCGTTTGCACATCCGCAAGATGCGATAAAAGAGCTTGAGAAACACAACTCTTACTCTATTGTTATTTTAGACTTAATGCTTCCTGATATTGATGGTTTTGATGTTTTAAAACGTATTAAAAGTATATCTGATATTCCAGTTATTATCTCTTCAGCAAGAGGAGATATTGGAAACAAGATACATGGTTTTGATTTGGGTGCTGATGATTATCTGGCAAAACCTTATGAGCCAAGAGAGCTAGTGTTAAGAATAGAACATATACTAAAAAAAGGTTTACGCTCAAAAACTATGGTAGGAGAGTTTACTATTGACAAAGCAAACAGAGAGGTTTTTTTAGATGATTACTCTATTGAGTTTACAAAAATAGAGTTTGAAATATTTATATTTTTAGTACAAAACAGAGATAAAATATCCTCAAGAGAACAGATTTTAAATGCAACTTCTCTGAATGAAAACACAAAAAACAGAACAATTGATACGCACATAAGCAATATTAGGAACAAAATAGGTGACGACCCTAAAGAGCCCAAATACATCAAGTCCGTCTGGGGTATCGGCTATAAGTTTGTGAACTGAGATGTCAATAATTAAAAAAATATCAATACTATTTTTAATAAGTTTTATTCTTATGAGCATAATAGGGTTTTGGATTGACACCATCAACTCCAAAAGGATAGATGATTTGATAAAAGATAAATATCTAAAAATTTCAAATGAGATATTTCAAAATATTGATAATAAAGATAGAATTGAGAGCCTAATAAACAAATACGATTTAAAAAAAGTTGAGGCTAAGGATGAAAGGAGAGGAGAGGTTCTGTACTATGAAAAGCACACTTTTGGTTTCATCTCAATAAAAAAAGCCTCTTTTGAAGATGAATTTATCATAGAGATAAATTTTCTTGATGAAAGTTATACGCTAAGGACACCCAACGAAGAGAATATAAATGACAAATTAAAGTTAAATACTCTTATATTTTTAGATATTTTAGTTTTATTTCTTATATTTTTGTATCTGCTAAAGCTGCTCTCTCCACTTAAAAAAATTACAAAAAAGATTGAAAGTTTCTCAAGTGGAAATTTTAACAGCAGGATAGAGATAGTCTCCAATGATGAGATGGGAACACTTGCAAACACTTTTAATAAAATGGCGAAGTCCTTAGAAGAGCTTATAAAAAGCAAAGAGGAGCTACTGCGAGATATAGGGCATGAACTCAGAACTCCTATAGCAAAAGGGAAGTTTGTCATCCAAAAAATAGAAAACATAGAGCAAAAAGAGTTGCTCAAAAAGATATTTTTGGATTTAGAGATTTTAACAAATGAGCTAATAGAGCTAGAGAAGCTAAACTCTACAGAGCTAAACATCTCAACCTTTAGTGCTGAGACACTCATAACAGAGGCGCTTAGCAAGCTCTATATCAGCAATGAGGCAAATATCACACTTGAGATAGAAGATAATTTTAAAATAGAAGCCGATCTACACTATCTTTCCATAGCGTTAAAAAATCTAGTGGACAATGCACTAAAATACGCCGTGGAGTTGCCAATTACTCTAAGAGTTTCTAAACAAAATATATATATAATAAATAGAGGTAAAAAACTCTCAAAAGGGCTTGATTACTATTTAAAACCATTTACACAGGAGCTCTCACAAAGGGATGGTTTTGGACTTGGACTTAGTATTGTGAGTAAAATCATAAATAAGCATAACTTTTCCTTGAGCTATTTACATAAAGATAAGGAAAACATTTTTTGCTTAGACTTTTCCTAACAACAAGAAGCCCTATGATAAAGAGCTTTAACAAAACTTACTTACTGAACAACAAATTCAGTAAAGTATATGCCTTTTATGCGACCATCTGAAGTCATTGCATTTAAAGTTTCCATGATTTGATCACTTACTTTTTGTTTACCTTTTTTAGAAGAGATCTCTTCTAGGGACTTTGATGTTAGTATTCTAATGACTCTATCTCTAATAACTGGAGACTTATTGTCAAGTTCCATACTTAACTCTTTTCCTTCAAGCTCAAGCGACATAGTAACTTTGAGATATCTACGACCTGAATCACTCTTTAAGTTTACTGTAAATGTATCTAGTGGATATAAAATACCAATATCATTCAGTTTTCTAGAGTCACTATACTCATCTGAACTTTGTCTAGTTGAAGGTGCTCTTTTTTCATTAGTTTGAGGTGCAACTTGGTTGTTTGCAGGTACATTATCATTTCCCATAAGCATAAATGCAACTATCGCACCAACGATAATAATGAGAACTAAAACAACTATGATAACTATTATCAACATATTGTTAGATTTTTTTTCTGTAACTGTATCTTGAATATTTTCTTCTTCTGCCATAATTTTTCCTTAAAATATTATTTTGCTAGTATATCGCAATATCTAAAATATTTATGAAATATCGTTCATATTAGCCAAGTCTTTTAGAGGTGAAAACTCATATGCTTCTGCATTGTAGTATTTGATCTCGCCAGTTTCTATATCATACAACCATCCATGAATAGAAAGTTCTGATGCTTCAAAAGCCTTTTTTACCAATGGATATGTTAAAATATTTTCTAGCTGCTTCATAACAGATAGCTTTTCTGTGAGTCTATATAGTTGGTCTTTGTTCGCATCAGCGCCTAGACTTAAGATTGCATTCATTTTAGCGCTATTTCCAAGTTCAAGCCACTTCTTTGTATGAATTAAGGATGGGTCACTTATATCTTTGTAAAGACTGCTAATAGCTCCACAATGAGTATGTCCACAGATAATTATTTTTTTTACATTTAAAACACCAACTGCGTATTCAATTCCAGATGCAGTGGCATGATAATCTTCATCCGGTTTGTATGGAGGAACAAAGTTTCCTACATTCCTGATAACAAAAAGATCTCCTGGATCTGACTGAATCATTAGATCTGGTATAACTCTAGAGTCAGAACAACCAATAAAAAGAGCTTTTGGGCTTTGTCCACTTGAAACTAATTTTAGTAAAGACTCTCTATTTTTTTTAAAATATGATTTGAAAAGTTCGTTGCCATGGGCATACTCTTCTAAATTCATCTATTTAAATACACTTTGTAATCTCTAAAGCTTTGATTATCTCTTCAAAGATACTTCCAGCTTCACGATTATTATCATCATGGTATTCTATTACTAAAACTTCTCTGCCACCAGAGATACTAGTTGTGTAAGTTTCAGGTTGTTTTTTATGCTTTTTAATTATATTTGCAACGCAGTAATTTACCCGTTGTTTCTCTTCATCGCTTTTGTAAGCCAATGATAGCCTAGAAAATCTTTCTTCGCTTCTAAATTCAGCATCTATCATCGATATCCTTTTTTTATATGTTTTGAAATTATAGTCAATATAGTTTTAAAAATCTACAAACGAGTAAAAAATCAATACCATTCTATAAGTTTTGTTACTTCATCTACTATAAAAACTTTCATACTACTTTTTTCAAGAGGTTTCTTCGCTACTAATGCCTTTGTAATATTTTGCATTTTAGCCTCTTTTAGTCTAACATCAAGACCATAAACATCTCTTACATCTCCAACTAGTGAGACTTCACCGATAAAAACAGTCTCTTTAGATATTGCACGATTTTTAAAACTACTGATGATGGCAGCTAAGACTGCCAGATCTGCACTTGTTTCTGTTATCTTAATGCCTCCAGTAATATTTATAAAAACATCATAACCAGATAGTGGGATCTCTAATTTTCTCTCTAGTAATGCTAAGAGCATATTTAGTCTGTTAGTATCAAAACCCGTAGCTTGTCTTTTTGAGTTTGGAGTATGAGACTCTGAGACTAGAGCTTGAACTTCAAGGATAATAGGACGAGATCCTTCCATTACTACGGTTAGAGCAGATCCAGCTTGCTCGGAATTTCTGTTGAAAAATCTTGAGGCTACATCGGTAGCTGAGACTAAACCATCACTTCTCATCTCAAAAACACCTATCTCACTAGTTGGTCCAAAACGATTTTTAAAACCTCTTAGTATTCGAAGTTCTTGAGATGAATCGCCCTCAAAATAAAGAACTGTATCGACCATATGCTCTAGCACTCTAGGTCCTGCGATCGAACCTTCTTTTGTGATGTGACCTATGATAAAAATTGCGATATTTCTCTCTTTTGCTACTCTCATAAGCTCAAACGTGATCTGTCTTACTTGTGTAACAGATCCAGGGGCAGAAGTGATGTTTTCTGAGTAGATTGTTTGTATGGAGTCGATGATTAGAAACTCATAAGATCTATGCTCGAGTTCAGATAAGATCTGCTCTAGTCTAATCTCACTTAGAAGATAGAGAGTGTTCTCATTTGATTTTAGACGATTTGCACGAAGTTTTATCTGTGAAGCTGACTCCTCTCCTGTTACATAGAGAACATTTTTACCACAAGATGCAATATTTGAGGCCACTTTTAAAAGTAGGGTAGACTTACCAACTCCAGGACTTCCACCTATGAGAGTGAGAGATCCAGGGACTATGCCGCCACCCAAAACACCATCGAGCTCAACATCTAAAGAGCTATATCTATAGACTTCATCTTCTATAATGTCGTTTATGCTTATCGCTTTTGAGGCTTGACTTGAACTAGTTTTTGTCTTTTTTACTACTTCTTGTTGATGTTCATTAAGCTCAATAAACGAATCCCATGCAGCGCAGTTAGTACACTTTCCCATCCATTTTGGAGTCGTTAATCCGCAATGCTGACACTCAAAGAGGATTTTTTTCTTAGCCATTTTACTCTTCTATAAAGATGGCATCAAGCAGAGTATCTACAAACTCATACTTATCAAAAGGAGTGAGATCTTCACTCTTTTCACCAGTTCCAACAAACAAAATAGGAAGCTCTAGCGCGTAAGCAATGGAGAAAACTGAACCACCTTTTGCAGTTCCATCTAATTTTGTGATGATGATGCCATCTATGCCTATCATCTCATTAAAAGCTTTTGCTTGTGAAATAGCGGAATTTCCTTGTGTTCCATCAAGTACTAAGATAGTTCTATGTGGAGCACCATTATGAGCTTTATCACAAATTCTTTTTATCTTTTTAAGCTCATTTGATAGGTTTGTTTGAGTGTGAAGACGACCTGCTGTATCGATGATAACATTGTCAAAACCTTTAGATTTTGCGGAGTCTATAGTGTCATATGCTACTGCTGAAGAGTCGTGCCCTTGAGATGATGCAACTATAGGTACATCTATCTTTTTTGCCCAAAGAGTTAGTTGTTCAATCGCAGCTGCACGAAAAGTATCACCAGCACCTAGGATAACTTTTTTGCCTTCATTTTTGTATTTAAGAGCTAGTTTTGAAATGGTTGTTGTCTTTCCAGCACCATTTACTCCAACTATCAGTTCAACAAAAGGAGCTGTAAACTCTGGCTCTTTGTAACTAGTGTAAGCTAGAGTTGCTAGAAGTTTTGAGCGAAGTATCTCTCTTGTGATTTTCTCTTGATAGGTCTCGTTTAAGATCTTCTCTATTAGTTCATATTCAACATCAGCTTCTAGTAAAATATCTTCTATCTCATCTTTTGAAAAAACTACTTTTTTCTTTGGTACTACGCTTTTTATGGCATCAGCAGTCTTAGATAGAGAATTTTTTATAAAGCCAAACATCTTTTTAAACCCTTACTTATTTATAGCAAGTTTGATATCACTCTCTATTAGTTCTTCTTCTATTGAGCCTATAAAGTGATTTATATATTTACCATCTTTATAGAGTGCCATTACAGGGATTGGGTATCTGTCTCCAAGTTTAAGTTCATTTACAATAGTGTCAGCTAAACGACGATTTTGATCTGAGTTTACAAGAGTATAGTTTGCGTTGTATTCATTTCTAAAGTCAAGTAGTTTAGAGTTCTCTATGCCTTCTTCTATAGATATTCCTATGACTATGAGGTCATCTTTATACTTCTCTTGAAGTGAAGTTAGATGAGTAGCAGCTCCACGACATGGTGGGCACCAAGTAGCAAAGATATCAAAAAGAACAACCTTGCCTTTTGCATCCTTGAGTATAAAGTCAGAGCCTTCTTTTTTTACAACATATTGCTTGTTATCAAGCGCAGTTAGAACAAACTCATTTTTTGAGATTAAGTTATTTGCTTCTACAGGTTTTTCATCGCTACATGCAACAAAAAACATAGCTGACGCTAAAAGAAGCGAAGTAATGGTTTTTTTGAACATTTAAAGTGCCTTTGTTGATTAATTATTGTAAAATATGCGAAATTATAACCGAAAGTTTTTATATGAGTCTTACAAAATCGATATTTAGACGCAATTGTATCAAAAAGATGAAAAATGCCCCAAGGTCAACTAAATACTATAGAGATGCAATAATAAATAAGCGACTCTTAAAAGAGATAAAGAGATTAAAACCAAAGTCTATTTTGTTTTACTATCCATTAGAATTTGAAGCAGATATAAGAAAAACACTCTTAAGCGTTCGTAAAGTTTGTGATGTTTATCTGCCATTTATGCAAGATAAAAGTTTTAAAGTAGTACCATTTAGATTACCGCTAAAGAGAAAGAATTTTGGTATTTACGAAGCGGGAAATACACTAAGAAATATAAATAAAATTGATATAGCCATAGTACCTGCGGTTGGGGTTGATGGTAAATTACAGAGAATAGGTTTTGGAAAAGGAATGTATGATCGTTTTTTTGAAAGATTGAAAAAAAAACCATATACCATCTTTGTGCAACCAGACATTTGTTTTACAAAAGAATATATATGTGATGAATATGACATCGCATGTGATTTACTATTGACACCAAAAATTATAAAAAGACGAAGTACTAAGGGCTAAGAGAACAGGAAAAAAAATGTTTAATGAGATACTAATAGGTGGCTCAGTTGCCACTATAAGTGGTCTTTTTGGTTTTTTTATCTCTAAGAAAATTACTCATGCAAATTTTGATGTTTTTGTTGATAAAGCAAAAGCAAAAGCTAGTGCTATAGAAAATGAAGCACAACACCTTTTACACAAGTCAAATCTAAGAGCTCAAGAGATTGAGTTTGAAGCTAAAAAAGAGTTTGATAGTGTAAAAGAGCGAGCGAAAGTTCACTTGAGTCAAAGAGAAGATGATGTTTCAAAAAAAGAGCAGAGTTTTAAGAGATATAAACAAAATGAAGAGAAAAGACTTCGTGATGAAGTAAGAGTTTTAGAAGCTAAAAAGATAGACTTAGATAGAAATGAAAAGTCACTAGAAGCCCTAAAGAAAAGGTATGAAGAGAAGATTGATGAAGCACTTCATGCGGTAGAAAATAGTGCGGGAATGACTCAAGATGAAGCCAAAAAAGTTTTACTTGAGAGTATAGAAGAGAAGAGCCGTGCTGATGTAGCGCACATAGTAAGGCGCTATGAAAATGAGGCGAGAGTTGAGGCTAAGAAAAAAGCAAACTATATTTTAGCTCAAGCTACAAGCAGATATGCAGGTGAATTTGCATCAGAGAGATTAACAAATATTGTTCACCTAGAAGATGATGAACTAAAGGGTCGCATCATAGGCAAAGAGGGTAGAAATATAAAGGCGTTAGAGACTCTACTTGGTGTAGATATTATTATAGATGACACGCCAAATGCTATTTTAGTTAGTAGTTTTAACTTGTACCGCAGGGCAATAGCGACAAAAACACTTCAACTTCTTATAGAAGATGGAAGAATTCAACCAGCTAGAATAGAAGAGATTTTTGAAAAAGTCTCAGAAGAATTTGAAGATAAAATATTAAGTGAGGGCGAAGAACTTATATCAGATATGGATATAGGATCTATGCATCCTGAACTTATAAAGCTTATTGGAAAGCTTAGATATAGAGCTAGTTATGGACAAAATGCATTAGCACATACTATAGAGGTGGCGTATTTAGCTGGAATTATGGCATCAGAGATGGGCGGAGATGTAAGACTTGCAAAACGAGCAGGCTTGCTTCACGATATAGGAAAATCTTTAACTCATGAGAGTGATGGAAACCATGTAGATCTAGGAGTAGAAGTTTGTAATCGTTATAATGAACATAGTGTGGTCATAAACGCTATATATGCTCATCATGGGCATGAAGACATGAACTCAATAGAGTGTGCGGCAGTTTGTGCAGCAGATGCACTCTCAGCTGCAAGACCAGGGGCAAGACGTGAAGTTTTAGAGAGTTTTCTAAAAAGGGTAACTCTCATTGAAGAGATAGCATCTGGATTTTCTGGAGTTAGGCAAGCCTATGCGATAAATGCAGGTCGTGAAGTAAGAGTTATTGTAAATGCTACTCTTGTAAACGATGATGAATCTGTACTTATCTCAAAAGAGATAGCAAAAGAGATAGAAGAAAAAGTGCAATATCCTGGCGAGATAAAAGTAAATGTTATTAGAGAGAGCCGTGCTGTAGAGTATGCTAAGTAGAGTTAAGACTTTTATGGCTTTAAAAAATCTCAAGAGACCCTGAATCAAGTTCAGGGTGACGAAGCGGTGGTTAGGATGCTGGAATAATGGAATTTATGGTGCTGGAGTGGTGACATTGTAAACTCGAGACCGTAAAATAAACTCCATAATTTTCGTCATTGCGGGCTTGACCCGCAATCTGATCAGGAACTTAAAGCCTATAGAAATTTTAAAATATATGAGACTCTAGCTACTGAGAGTCTAAAGTAGCCTATACTCAATATCGTTCTTCTTTAACTCATCTTCAAACATAGCGAAGTATTCTCTAACTTCATTCTTATCATATCCACTCAAAGACAATTCAACATTTGGTTTTTTATCTATAAACATTGGAAGTGAAGATAGTTCTATATGCGGAGGAAGTAGCCTCATTTTAGCTATTAGTGTCTCTTCGCTTGTTTTAGCTAGAAGTGTTACTCTATGCCTCAGTGGACTATTTGCACAAAGTTTTGAGATAACATCTCGTATCATTGGATGTGCCATCTCAGGAAAACCAGGAGTGAAAAAAAATCTATTTTCTAAAGAGAATCCTGACATATTATTTACTGGATTAAAAAGTAGATCTGAGTTTTGTGGTAGATCTGCCATCTGAACTCTGTTAGGATAAGCTCTCTCGCCAAATCTATCTAAGATATCTTTTAGAAATTCTTTGTGTCTCTCTAGAGGCTTTGATGTGAAAATGTCAGCTGCAATCTCTCTTGTAAGATCATCAGGCGTACAACCAATCCCACCAAATGAAAACATTACCGACTCTTTATCAGCTTTAATCAGCTCAAAACAGTTTTGAAGTAGTTTTGTCTCATCTCTTACAATAAATGATGCAAAGAGTTCATGACCATACTTTTTTAACTCATCACGAACAAAATTAAAGTGCTTATCTTCTCTTCTGCCGTTTAATATTTCAGTTCCAATAATAAGAGCGTAAAATTTCATATCTTTTAATATCCTTCTTCTGTATCATTTATCTCAGAATCATCATATGGATCCATGTGTATGAGTGTGTGTACAATTTTATCATCAAAAATAGCTTTAATCTTTGCTTCAACTCTATCGGCTACTAAATGTGCGTCATATAAAGATACGCTTACATTAAAAACAGCGTGAACAGAGACATAAACGTGAGAGCCTGATATTCTAGTTTTTAAGTAGTGATAGTCGTTTAACTCTTCTGCATCTAAAACATCTTGAATCTTTTGTATATCTTCTTGTGGAAGGGCTACATCTAAGAGCATAAGAACTCCCTCTTTTATGATAGGAATAGCAGAGTAGATCATATATATGGCTATAAGAATTCCTAAAATAGGATCTATTAACTGCTCACCAGTATATGCGATAAGACCTAGAGCTAAAAGAATGGCACCGTTTGAGAAGAGGTCTGTTTTGTAGTGAAGTGCATCAGCTCTTATAACCATGTTGTCTGTTTTTTTTGCAACATAATTTAAAAACAAAACAAGTCCTAAAGTTATAATAATTGAAGCTGCCATTACCCAAATACTGCTTTGCATAAACGACATCTCTCTAGGATGAGCAATCTTTACAAGGGCTTCATAAAAGATGAAGATAGCTGAAAAAGATATAATACTTCCCTCGACTACAGCGGCAAGAGGCTCTATCTTACTTCTTCCGTAGTTAAATTTATCATCAGGATTTTTCTCAGATGTATTTAAAGCAAAGTAGTTGAAGAGTGAAACAATAAGATCTAAACAACTATCAATAGCAGATGCTAAAACAGCGATAGAACCACTTAAAATTCCCACTGTCATCTTCATCAAAACTAAAACTGCTGCGACTGAAGTCGAGACAACAGTAGCCTTTTTTTCTAATCTCATTAAAATCCCTTAATTTTACTTTGTCACGGTATTGATAGTAATCCCGATACTTACGCCCTCTGGCTCCAACGCTCTGCGTGGGAGCCTATATATAACACCTAAAAATATAGATAAGTTCCAACGCGGAGCATTGGAACTAGCGAAGGGTTTCCTTCACTTTATTTTGTCACGCGATTTTGTATTATATTATTGTTCATTATAATTTTTGGTACAATTGTAACAAAATTTACTGATATAAAGATTGATATGAACCTAGATGAGATAAGAAAAGATAGACAAAAGTGGATGACATGGAAAAACATAAAGCCACTTCGTGATGCATTAGAGGCTTTGCCAAATGGTGGTTTTAAAGTTGAGTTAGAAGATGCTATAAAAATAAGTTCAGATAAGCCTTGTGATATTTATGAAGTTGCAAAACTTTTGATGCCGTGGAGAAAAGGTCCTTTTGATGTTTGTGGCACATTTATAGATGCGGAGTGGAGGAGCAACATCAAGTATAATCTGCTAAGAGGGCATTTTGATTTAAAAAATAGAAGAGTTGCCGATATAGGATGCAACAATGGATATTATCTTTTTCGTATGCAAGAGGACAATCCAAAGACTCTAGTAGGTTTTGATCCTTCTCCTCTTTATAAGACGCAGTTTGATTTTATAAACCATTTTGTAAAAAGCGACATTGTTTATGAACTCTTAGGCGTTGAGCATCTTGAGTTTTATGAAGAGAAGTTTGATACTATTTTTTGTTTAGGTGTTTTATACCATAGAAGTGATCCTGTTGCCATGCTTAAGTCTCTATATCGTGGACTTGATGAACAAGGCGAGGTTATTCTTGATACCTTTTATATCAAAGGAGATGAAGAGATGGCACTCTGTCCAAAATCTTCTTACTCAAAGATACCAAATGTCTACTTCGTTCCAACAATCCCAGCTCTAAAAAACTGGTGCCATAGAGCTGGGTTTAGTAATTTTGAAGTTTTAGAGACTATGCAAACAGATACAAGTGAGCAGAGGAAAACTTCGTGGATAGAGGGGCAATCATTAGAAGATTTTTTAGATCCACAAGATAATACGAAAACTGTAGAGGGTTATGATGCTCCTGCTAGAGTATATGTACGACTGATAAAATAAATAAGGTTAATTATGAATGAAGAAAATGACAAAGATCTAGAACTAGATGACTATAGAGAAGACGAACAAAACTCAGTAATACTTAACACACATGAGAATATAAATCGTGATTTGTGTGGAGAGATTATGAGGATAGAACAAGGTTATGTAGAACTTCGTCTGACTACAAGTTCTGAGATGGTTGCAGATGATCAAGGACTTATTCATGGTGGTTTTATCTTTGGAGCTGCTGACTTTGCGGCGATGGCTGCAGTGAATGAAAAGAATGTTGTCTTAGTTGGTGCTGATACTCATTTTCTCTCACCTGTAAAATTTGGAGATGAGATTAACTTTGTGGCTAGAGTTAGACATAAAGAGGGAAGAAAAAGAAATGTTTATGTTGAGGCTCATGTCTTAGATATAAAGATATTTCATGGAGAATTTAGAACAGTAATAACTGAAAAACATGTCTTAAAGCTTAAGCTTCTCGACATAGAGAAGTCTTAAACTTTAAAGGGTTTGGATCCAGTAATCTGTATAGGCTTGTTCTTGTTTTATGGTAGTAGTTCCTCCATGACCAGGATACAAAGTCTTGTCAAAATCTAGCTCTTTAAATCTTTGTAGAGATGTTTTCATATCTTCTGGTGATGAGTATGGAAAGTCTGTTCTACCGATAGATCTCTCAAAAATAAAATCCCCACTAAACATTGCATCTCCTATCTCTATCATAGAAGTACCACCACTGTGACCCGGGAAATGATGGAATTTTACCTTTACTCCATCAAAATCAAACTCTTCATTTGGTTTAACCTCTACATCTGCAGTTGATGGCGGAAGTGATGGCATCCAAGAGCTATCTTGAAGCATCATTACATCATCTTTTGGTGTATAGAGTGGTATCTTTAAACTTTTTTGCAATTCATTATTTGACCAAACATGATCAAAATGACCGTGAGTGTTAAGGATAGCTACTGGATTTTTAACATTTTGCTCTACCCAAGAAGTTGCATCAACTCCTGGATCTATAATGAAGTCTTTATTGTCAATCGTTACAATATAACAGTTGGTTTGGTAGTCTCCCATGGCTTGAACTTTTATTTTCATAATATCTCTTTTTTGTTTGGATTGTAACAAAATAATATAAAAAATAAAACTAAATATTCATTTGTGCAAATTGTGCATTATTTTTGATATAATAATTTTAGTTAAAGATTTTTAAAGGTTAGCGAAAAAAATATGAATAAATATGCCCACATAGCAGAATCTTTAAAAGGATTTTTAAGAGCTGAAGTTACAAAAAGAGGTTTTGATAGAGTCATTGTTGGACTTAGTGGTGGTCTAGATTCTGCTGTTGTTGCAGTACTAGCGCAGAGAGTTTTTAAAGATGATCTCTTGTGCGTTAAAATGCCATCTCAATACTCATCACAGAGTTCATTGACAGATGCAGATACACTATGCAAAGACTTCTCTATAAAAGCCGTTGCAGCTTCTATAGAGCCGATGCTAAGAGCATATGAAGAGTTAAATCCAGATATGGATAGGTTAAGAGTAGGGAATTTTTCAGCTCGTATGAGAATGTCTACTATCTTTGATATATCCGCTAGAGAAAATGCTCTAGTTTTGGGTACTAGTAACAAAAGTGAGTTAATGTTAGGTTATGGAACTCTTTATGGAGATCTAGCTTGTGCGATAAACCCCATAGGAGATCTATATAAAAGTGAGATCTACAAGTTAGCTAAGTATTTAGGTGTCTCAAAAGCTATTATCAACAAGGCTCCCTCTGCCGATTTATGGCAAGGACAGAGCGATGAGGATGATTTGGGTTATACTTATGCACAGATTGATATTGCTTTGAGACTTTTGGTCGATGAGAAATTAAGTAAAGAAGATATTTTAAAAAAGGGCATAGATAGAGAGATGTTAGAGATGATTACAAAAAGAGTCACAAACAATAGCTTTAAATTAGAGATGCCAAAAATTGCAAAAATCAATAGAGAAGAGTTTAGAAATTAACTTGAAGGAAGATATGATGAAAATAACTTTTAGTAGATATGAAAGTGGACGAGAAGAACATGGAAATGTAGCAGATGTTTTAGATGCTGAAGATTTAGATCAAGTATCAAAACTTGAAGATGAATTTTCATCTTATATAGGTTGTAAATATGCACTTGCAACTTCTCATGGAACTTCAGCCTTGCATTTAGCCATGATAGCACTTGATTTAAAAAGAGGCGATAAAGTAATCTGTAGTGTAAATGCTTTTGTAAATGTAGCTGAGGTTGTAAGACACTTTGATGCTGAGCCAGTTTTTGTGGACATAGAAGCAAAAAACTACAATATAAACTTAGATCTACTAGAAGCTTATTTAGAAGATAACCAATCAAAAAAATTAAAAGCAGTTATAGTTACACACATAGCTGGTTTTAGCGTGGATCTTGACAGATTATATTCTATTGCTAAGATTTATAATGTCAAAATAGTAGAAGATGCAAGTGAGGCTCTAGGTGCTTCATATCAAGGTCAAAAGATAGGTTCAACCGGTGCTGATATAACTTGTTTTAACTTCTCTCCGCATTTAAAGAAAAATGTATGTAATGGTGGAATGTTAGTTAGTGATGATGATGAGATTATAGATAGAGCTAAACTTTTAAGAAAACATGCAATAGTTAGAGATGAAGATGCACTCGAATATATCTATGATGTTGTAGATATTGGAAATGATTATATTATGAGTGAGCTTAGTGCTGCATATATTAGAGCGCAACTTAAAAAGCAAGACTCAAATATAAAAAGACAGCAAGAAATAGCGAAAATATATAGCGATGCACTTGCATCAACTGCTCATGTAACTATTCCAGATATGAGCAACGAAGAGCACCCATTTTCACTCTACATTATAAAAGTAGATAAAAATCGTGACTCTTTTGCCCTAGAGCTTAAAAAAGTTGGTGTTGAGTGTGGACTTCACTATATTCCACTACATCTTTTATCTTATTATAAATCAAAATATTCTCTAAAAATAAATAATTTTCCTATAGCACTTAAAAGTTTTCAGCAAGTTCTCTCTCTGCCAATTTATGCGAATATGAATGATGAAGAAGTTAAATTTGTTTGCCAAAAGGTAAAACAAATAGCCAAAACAAGAGTTTAAGAGAGTTGAAGAAGAGGTTAGTTTTTTGGGTTGAGAGATACTTCTACAAGCCAACTCTTTTTGATAATCTTCTCTCTTTTTTACTTCTTCCTCTTAGTTGGATCTACTGCTTTGCTATGTTTGTTCGCTTTAAGAGCAAAGAAGTAAAAGATTTTAACATCGATATAGTTAGTGTTGGAAATCTAAGTGTTGGTGGAAGTGGAAAAACTCCTCTTGTGACAGCTCTCGCCTCAAGATATGAAAATTCAGCAGTGATTCTTCGTGGTTATGGGCGAAAAAGTAGAGGGCTTTTTGTAGTAAAAGAAGATGATAAGATCTTATGCGATGTGAACATTAGCGGAGATGAAGCTATGATTTATGCAAAAAATCTCTCCTCTGCCATAGTAATAGTAAGTGAAGATAGAAATATAGCTATACAAAAAGCTAGAGATCTAGGAGCAAAGATAATTTTTTTAGATGATGCTTACTCAAAGCATGATATAAAAAAACTGGACTTTCTTATAGAAGTAGATGCAAAAAACAAAAGATGTTTGCCCTCAGGCGCATTTAGAGAGAGACTTTGGGCTAGTAAAGATGCAATAACTTTAAAAGAAAACAGAGATTTTAAAAGAGTAGTGCATCTTAGAGATAAAAGTGATAAAATGTCACTTGTAACTGCAATCGCAAGACCCTCGAGACTTGATGAATATCTACCAGCGAATGTAGTGCAAAAACACTACTTTGAAGATCATCACTCATATACAAAGAGTGAATTAGAAGATATCTTGAAAAATGATGGCTCAGAGACACTTTTAGTGACGTATAAAGATTTTGTAAAAATTGAGGCTTTTAATTTGCCTATTTCTTTACTAGATCTAGAAGTAGAAGTAGATGACGCAGTATTTGATTTTATTGATAATTATAGGATGAGAGATTGAAAAAAAAGATAGAAACAGTAAAAACACTCCTTGATGCACTACCCTTTATAAAAGAGTTTAGAGATGAGATAGTTGTTATTAAATATGGCGGTTCAGCTCAAACATCAGCACAGTTAAAAGAGAAATTTGCAGAAGATATACTGCTAATGTATTTAGTTGGGATCAAGCCAGTCATAGTTCATGGTGGTGGATCTAAAATAACAGAGATGCTAGATGCTCTGAGTATTGAGTCGAAGTTTATAGAGGGTCAAAGAGTTACAACTAAAGAAGTTATGCGAATCGCTGAGATGATACTAAGTGGAGAGATAAACAAAGAGATAGTCTCACTTTTAAACTCCCATGGTGCAAAAGCCATCGGTATTAGTGGTAAAGATGCTCATTTTATAACAGCAAAAGCAAAAGACTTTGCAAAGTGGGGACTAACTGGAAATATAAATGCAGTAAAACCTATAGTCATAACTAAACTAATTGCTGATAATTTTGTTCCTGTTATTGCTCCAATAGCAGCAGGTCAAGAGATGGGACACCCTGGATTTAACATAAATGCAGACTTGTGTGCATCATATGTTGCAAAAGCGATAGGTGCAAATAAAATCATCTTCTTAACAGATACCCCAGGTGTTTTAAACAAAGATAAAGAGCTACTAGAGACTCTAACAAGAGATGAGATAGAAGCCCTAAAAGCTGATGGAACTATCCACGGGGGGATGGTGCCAAAGGTTGATGCTTGTCTTGAAGCTATAGAGGGTGGAGTTAAAAAAGCCCATATCATAGATGGGAGAATAGAACATTCAATGATTTTAGAACTCTTCACTACAGAGGGTGTTGGAACACAAATTATTTTGTGAAAGAAGTAGTTAATAAATGAATTGTATAATCAAGAAATATATAAAAAAAACCAAGGGATTATAAAATGTCAAAATACAGTGCACTATTTGAAGATGAAGATGATGTGTTTTTAGGTTCACCTACAAGTAAATTAATGGATATACTTTTTAATGCTAATAATGATGTTGTTAGATTTGATTTGGAAAACTTTATGAAAAAAAGAGCTGCGATGGAACTACTTTTAGAAGAGCATTTAGGCGAAGATTTTCTTAATAAAGTGGATCAGTTTATACTATCAAATCAAGATGAAGTAGAAAATAAACTAAAGAGTCTTAGTATAGAGTTGATGGGTGAGATAGTATCTAAAAGTGAATAGGTTTTAGATGAAATTTTTACAAGTTTTTTTTCTTTTAGTCCTTATCTCTAGCCTAAGCCTTGGCGATGAGCAGAGAGAAAAAAGGACAATATCCCTAGCAAAGGATGAACAAAAGAAAATTCTTGTAAAATACGAAGGTAATTCAAAACTCTTTAAATTTAGCTGGACACTATACAAAAACCGAGGATTGGTAGTTCATCGCTCATATGATAAAATTGTAGCTCAAAACATACTCTATAATAAAGCGAGAAGTCGTTTCTTTAGAGTTGAGCTAAGAAGTCGTGGAGCAAATAGTTTCAATCCTCCATATCTGCTAGTTAAATTTAAAGAGTTTGATTATGAAACAAAAAAAGCCATATTTGAGCTTTTTTTGTATGACAGAGATCTTGAGATAAGACTCGAAGATCTTAATAATTCTTAAAGAGGTGTGAATGCAAAGAGTTGAGCGTGAAATTGCTAAGCTTATAAAAGAGGTTGATTATGATGAAGTTACTCATCTGTTTAATAAACTCACAGGTGGAAAAAGACTTCGTGCAAAACTAATCCTAAAGATAGCACCAGAACATGAGAAAGCCCCGCTATTAGCGGCTATAGTTGAACTTATCCACGCGGCTAGTCTGCTTCATGATGATGTTATAGATGAAGCTAGTACTAGAAGAGGCGTTAAATCTGTAAATGCAACTGATGGAAGTAAAATAGCTATAATGCTTGGCGATATCTTGTACTCGAAGGCTTTTACTGCACTAGTGGAGTTTGATAAAGAGATCGCAAAAGCAATATCTTCTTCTGTTACTTCACTTAGTAAGGGTGAGATGAAAGATGTAAAAATGGCGGAAGAGTTTAATGAAGATGAAGATAAATACTTAGATATGCTCTACCTAAAGACTGCAACTCTTATAGAAGCAGCGGCATACGCATCTGCTCTTTTAGCAAATAAAGATGCACAAAAACATGCTATATATGGTCGAAATCTTGGACTCTCTTTTCAGATAATAGATGATATTTTAGATATTACCTCAGATGCAGCTACTCTTGGTAAACCATCTATGAATGACTTTGTAGAGGGAAAATGTACACTCCCTTATATATATCTCTATAAAGAACTAGAAGACAAAGACAAATCAAGACTAAAGAGTTCACACGCAAAATCTATTGATGAAGACGAAACTCTTTGGATAAAAATTAAAATGCAAGAGCATGGAAGTATAGAAAAATCCTTTCTTCTTGCAAAAAAACTATCTTCAGATGCTATGGATGCTGTAAAAGGCGATGAAGAACTAACCAAAATCTTACAAACTATGATAAAAAGAAGTTACTAATGCACTACTTAAATATAAGCTTTTCACACAAAAATTCAACTATGGAAATTAGAGAAAAACTCTCTTACCCAGATGATGAGCATCTCCATGCTTGTTTGAGTAAGCTAAACGAGAGCGAAGCTATAAGTGAATCGATACTTATCTCAACCTGTAATAGAATGGAGATATTTTGTAGTTGTAGTGATATAGTGGCAGCTACACAACATATCTTTGAAAAACTTACAGCTCGAGCTGGGATCTCTATGGAGGAGCTAGAGGGTCGTGCTGATATATTTGATGATAGTAGCGCTATTCATCATCTCTTTAGTGTTGCATCTTCACTTGATTCTATGGTTGTTGGTGAGACTCAAATAGCTGGACAACTCAAAGATGCATTTAGATTCTCTTACGATAAGGGTCACTGTGGTCAAAAACTAGCTCGTGCAATGCATAATGCTTTTAAGTGTGCAGCACAGGTTAGAAATGCAACTGATATCTCTTCAAAACCAGTCTCAATTGCAAGTGTAGCCGTCGCTAAATTAAAGTCAGTCTTAGAGAGTGTTGAAGGAAAAAAAGCTTTAGTTATTGGTATTGGAGAGATGTCAGAGATAACTGCAAAGCATCTAGTCTCAAACGGTGCAGATGTATATATAATGAATAGAACAAAAGAGACAGCATTTGTCTTAGCTGCAGAGTGTGGCGCTAAGGTTTTAGACTTTGACCAACTCTCAAAAGTTGTAAATGAGTTTGAGATTTTATTTACTGCAACTTCAGCACCTGGAGCTATTATCACTGATGAGATTATCAAGTCTTGTGATTTTGATAGATATTGGTTTGATCTAGCACTTCCTAGAGATATTAACTATCACAAGGGAGAGAGAATAAACCTCTACCAAATAGATGATCTAAGAACTATAGTTGATGAAAATAAGGGGCTTAGAGAGGATGAGGCTAGAAAGGCTCATACAATTGTGGGAAGAGCTACGGTTGCTTTTTTTGAGTGGTTAGATACTCTAAATATTGAGCCAATGATAAAAGATATCTACTCAAAAGCATATGAAGCTGCAAAGATAGAGAGCGATAGAGTTATAAAAAACAAATACATTCCAAAAGAGTATGAACAAGAGATCCGCAAGATGTCAGAACAGGTTATAAAACGCTTCTTGCACGATATGACTTCAAAAATGAGAAGCGTATCACAAGATTCAAAATCAGACATGATAACGGGAGCGATGCAGTTCTTGATAAAAAATGAAAAACAAGAGTTACCAGATAAATATAAATGTGAACATGCACTAAATGTTGCACAAAAGGGAAGCAAATGAGAAGAAGTAGAGCTTTCATACCAACTACAAAAGAAGTACCAGCCGATGCAACCCTGCCAAGTCACCAGTTTTTAGTTAGAGCTGGCTTTATAAACAGCCAAGGTGCTGGGCTTTATAACTTTTTACCTCTTGGAAAGATTGTACTAGAGAAGATTAGAACTATAGTAAAAGAGGAGTTAGATAGGGCAGGATGTAATGAAGTTCAGCTTAGCTTTGTAACTCCTATGAGTCTTTGGGAGCGAAGCGGAAGATGCGAGACTATGGGCAAAGAGATGCTTCGCATCAAAGATAGACATGAAAACTCGTTTGTTCTTAGTCCTACAAATGAAGAGGCTATGGTTGAACTTGTTAAAAACAGAGTAACAAGTTATAAAGATTTGCCGATAAATCTTTACCAAATAAATACAAAATTTCGGGATGAAGCAAGACCTAGATATGGGCTTCTTCGAGGTCGTGAATTTCTAATGAAAGATGGATACTCTTTTCATGCATCTGAGGATGATATGATAAGAGAGTTTCATCTTATGCAAGATACTTATAAAAAAATCTTTACAAGACTTGGGCTCGATTTTAGAGTAGTTGAGGCTGATAGTGGAGCTATTGGTGGAAGTGGAAGTAGAGAGTTTCATGTGCTGGCTGATAGTGGAGAGGATACCTTAGTAGTTTGCCAGAGTTGTGAATATGGTGCAAATATAGAGACTCTTTATGAAGATGAGCAAAAAATAGATGAGTTACAAGAGAAAAGTTACGAAGATCTACAAACTCAAAGTATTGAGGAGAGATGTTCATGTGGTGCAAAGTTAAGTTTTAAAAAAGGTATAGAAGTTGGACATATATTTCAACTAGGAACTAAGTACTCAGAGGCACTAGATGCAAATTTTAATGATGAGAATGGAAGAGCAAAACCATTTGAAATGGCAACATTTGGTATTGGAGTAAGCAGGTTAATAGCTGCTGTTATTGAGCAAAACCATGATGAAAATGGCTGTATTTGGACAAAAAGTACAACTCCATATATGGTAAATATTTTAGTCTCAAATATCAAAGATGAAGCTCAGGTAGAAGCTGGTGAAGAACTTTATAGCAAGCTAGTAGATAGCGGTGTTGAAGTTATGATAGATGATAGAAAAGAGAGATTTGGTTTTAAGATGAAAGATGCAGAACTTATAGGTTTTGTTTATACTATCATCATAGGTAAAGAGTTGTCAAATGGTTTAGTTGAGATTTATGATAGAAAAACAAAAGTAAAAACATCTGTTGAAGTAAGTGATGTTTTTGCTAAGATAATGGAACTTATATAAGATGATTTATTTTTTAATATATCTTTTTTTAGAAGTCTTGATCTCTGTAAATATATCTTCAACTATTGGTGGACTTTTTACTTTTTTTGAGATAGTTATAACTGCTCTTATTGGTATTCTTATACTTCTTAACTTCAGAGAGACTCTTTTTCAAAATATCACAGCAGTCTCTTACAATGCGATAGATCTACAAGAGTTTCAAAAGCTTAACCTCTTTACAATAATAGGTGCTTTTTTGCTAATACTGCCAGGATTTATGACAGATATAATAGGTGCTTTAATGCAGTTTAGTGTCTTTACGAGTATGCTTGTTAACCGTTATAATGTACAATCCTCAGGCAAGTATAATAGTGAAGATATACAAAAAAATATAAAAAAGGATTCAGATGTCATTGATGTTGAAGTTATTACTAAGCACCCTGATAGTAAGTAGTTTTTTAAATGCAAATACAAACGCGGAGATGGAAGCTTTTTTAACAAAGTCATTTTCTGCTAACCCAAATATTCTAAAACTAGATGTAAAAGTTCACAAAAAAATTAAGCTACAGCAAGTTGATGGTTGGAGTGCTTTTATACTAAATGTAGATGCCAGTGTAAAAGATAAAACTGGTAGTAGAGATGTCAACCAAAAGATGATTTGGTTCTCAAATGGAACTACAATCTCGCCAGATCTAATAGATTTAAAAACGGGGAAATCTTTAAAAGACTCGGTATCTCCATCTTTTGAATTAACTCACTACAAAAAGCAAAACCTTATATATGGAAATGCTAATGCAACTCATAGAGTAGCAATTTTCTCAGATCCACTCTGTCCATTTTGTAGAGACTTTGTCCCAAAAGCAATAGAGCATATGAAAAAAGATCCAAAAAAGTTTGCTCTGTATTACTATCACTTTCCATTAGAATCTTTGCATCCAGCAGCTCTTACCCTTGTAAAAGCCACAACTGCAGCTGAGTTAAAGGGTGAAAAAGATGTAGTTATGAGAGTTTATAAAGTTGAAGTAGATCCAAGAGAGAGTGATGAGAATAAAATTCTTGCAGCATTTAATAAAACTATGAAAACTAATATAACGCTTCAAGATATAAAGTCAAAAGCTGTACAAGATCACTATGCTAGTGATATGAAAATAGCAAATGAGTTAATGGTAAATGGAACTCCAACAATGTTCTTTGATGATAAGATAGATAAAACAAAAATAAAATACCAAAAAGTAAAGTAGATATATGAAAAAGTTAGTAATCGCCACTAGAGTCTCAGATCTAGCCCTTTGGCAGGCTTATCATGTTAAAGCAAGAATAGAAGAGAAATATCCAGATATAGAAGTTGTGTTAAATAAAATAGTAAGTAATGGTGATAAAGTTTTAGACAAGCCATTAGCTCTAATCGGTGGGAAAGGTCACTTTACAAAAGAGTTAGAAGATGCAATGCTAGCCTCTGAAGCTCATATGGCAGTTCATTCTCTAAAAGATGTACCGACTTATATCCCAGACGGTTTGGAGTTAGTTGCAGTTACGCAAAGACAAGACCAAAGTGATGTTTTTTTATCTCATAAATATAAAAATTTAAGCGATTTACCAAAGGGTGCGGTAGTTGGGACAACAAGTCTAAGACGAAGAATGCAACTCCTCTGCGAACGACCAGATCTAAAAGTAAAAGACTTACGAGGAAATGTAAACACGAGACTAAGAAAGTTACAAGAGGGGCAATACGATGCCATTATATTAGCTTACATAGGTTTACATAGACTAGATCTACTAAAAGATATCCCATTTAAAGATAAACTATCTCTAGATATGATGATACCGCCTATGGGACAAGCTGCTCTTGGAATTGAGATAGTTTGTGGGGATGAAAAAGTAAGAGAGATCGCAAAAAGCTTAAATGATGAAGAGACTTATATTTGTACGCAAATAGAGAGAGATTTTATTTCTAAAATAGGAGCAGGATGTTCAGCACCAGTTGCTTGTAATGCCGTAGTTGAAAATAATAAAGTAATATTTAGAACTATGATAGGCTTTAGTGATGGAACAAAAATCATGCAAGAAAAACTTATAGTAGATCTTAAAGAGAGTCAAAACTTAGGTCTAGAGATGGCTAAGAAAATGATAGATAATGGAGCAATACAATTGCTCGAAGATGCACAAAAACATGCGTTTAAAGATGAGATGCCACAAAGATTATAAAATAAAATATGATTCTCGCCGAGAGGCGAATTTTAAAAGAATTTACTTCTTTTAAAAAGGAGACAAAAAATGCATAAAACTATAGAGTTATTAAAGACGCACGATGAGTTAAGAATTATTGAGGATGAACTAGATATATATCTTGAGATCCCACATTTGGCATATGCAGAAGTTAAGAAAAAAGATGGTGGTAAAGCCATTCTTTTTACAAATGTAGTTGATAAAAAAAACAGTAAAAAATTTGATGAACCTATCCTTATGAATCTTTTTGGCTCATATAAAAGAAGTGAACTTCTCTTTGGAAGAACTATAGAATCAGTTGCGGATGAGATTACAAAACTTCTACATATGAAACCACCGGCAGGATTTATGGATAAAATTTCGATGGCAGGTGAGCTTTTTTCATTAAAGAATATTTTTCCAAAGAAGACCAATAAAAAAGGTGCTTGTCAAGAAGTCGTGTATATGAATGATGATATAGATCTCTACAAAATTCCAGTTTTAACGACTTGGGAGCAAGATGGTGGTCCTTTTATAACTATGGCACAAGTTTATACACAAAGCTTTGATGGTAGTTTAGTAAATGTTGGAATGTATAGACTTCAAGTTTATGATAAAGATCATCTAGGTATGCATTGGCAGATACACAAAGATTCGTCTCACTTTTTTGATCAGTACCAAAAAGCTGGGAAAAAGATGCCAGTAACTATTGCAATAGGTGGAGATCCACTCTATACTTGGTGTGCTACGGCACCTCTACCTTATGGAGTAAATGAGCTTTTAATGTATGGACTCATCACTAAAAAACAAGTAAAGTTGGTTAAATCTTTAACAACACCTCTGTATATTCCACAAGATGTTGATTATGTAATAGAGGGTTGGGTAGATACAGAAGAGTTGCGAATTGAAGGACCTTTTGGAGATCATACTGGTTACTATACGCTGGCAGATCCGTATCCTGTTATGCAGGTGAGTGCGATAACCACAAGAAAAAAACCTACTTACTTAGCAACAGTTGTTGGTAAGCCACCACTAGAAGATAAATATATGGGTTGGGCTACAGGAAAGATTTTCTTTCCACTTTTAAAGACTACCGTACCCGCTTTAATAGACTATCATATGCCAGAAAATGCTGGTTTTCACAACCTAATACTCGCTAAGATGCAACCGCTCTATAAAGGTCATGCAAAACAATTTATGCACGCTTTTTGGGGTACAGGACAGATGAGTTTTGTAAAGCATGCTATATTCTTAGATGAAAATGCTCCTAAATTAGAAAACTATGAGACATTAGTTTCATATATTTTAGATAGATTTGCTCCTAAGTCTCTTTTTATATCTGAGGGTGTATTAGATGCACTAGATCACTCATCTCCAGAAAATCTTGTTGGTGGAAAATTGGGTATAGATGCAACTGCTGCAAATAAGGTTGAAGCTCCACATCTTTTTGGTGATGAAGAGTTACTTGTAAAAATAAAAGAGTTGATTCCTGATGCTTCATCAGTTCACCAATATATGAGACGAACAAAAAATCCTATCACCGTAATTGGTGTAAATAAAACAAAGAGTGCAAAACACTATTTTGATGCACTAATAGAGCTTAGTCCAAACATAAGAATAGTAGTATTTGTAGATGAGAAGAAAAATGATATTATGAACCCATATATGCTAGTTTGGCGTGTGACAAATAATATGGATGCACAAAGAGATATATTTATATCTGGACTTATGGTTGGAATCGATGGTACAAATAAGAGCCAAATAGATGACTTTACAAGAGAGTGGCCAGATGATGTAGATTGTACACAAAATGTCGTTGAATCCCTTAAAAAAAGAGGTTTGTGGGATTTAGATGAAAAGTTAAATAAAAAATTTCAACTGTAGTTTTTAGTAATAAAAAATGAGTAGAAATTTTTATAAGCTTTTTGTAATATCTTCTAATGTAACATAGCTACAATTATACTTAAGGTTGTTTTATGAAAAAAATCTTTGTAGCTCTTACAATAACCCTTATCTTCTCTTCTTATGCAAATGCTGCAGTTTATAAGGGACAAAAGATTTTTATAAAAAAATGTGTGCAATGCCATAATCTAAGACGAGCATTTGTTTCTAGTAAAACAACTTATGAATGGGAAACGCTTATGCTAGATAATGGAAAAGAGTTAGCATATGTTCATCTTAAAGATGAAAAAGCAAAAAAATCGTGGGAATACTTCAAAAGTTCTTCTTATACTAAAAAAACAAAACATTTAGAAGATTTTTTATTAGAATATGCCAAAGATAGTGGGAATGTTCCTGCTTGTAACTAGCCTTCATTTTTAATTCAAATATTTTAGATAAAATACAAAACTTATTTCAACAAGAAAATCTACTGCAAAGTCAAGGAATATAAATGAAAAAAATGTGGTCAGGGCGCTTTTTAGCTAGCACGTCAAACCTATTAGATGAGTTTAATGCTTCAATCATGTATGATAGAAAACTCTATATCGAAGATATAGAAGGCTCACTAGCTCACGCGCAGATGCTAACACATCAAAATATACTAACTAAAGAAGAATTAACTCAAATAACAGATGGCTTAGCACAAGTAAAAGCAGAGATAGAATCAGGTGAGTTTGTTTGGAGTATCCATGATGAAGACCTGCATATGGGGATTGAAAAGCGTTTAACTGCTATTGTTGGCGATGCTGGGAAAAAACTCCACACTGCAAGAAGTAGAAACGATCAAGTTGCAGTCGATTTTCGTCGCTGGGTATTAAAGCGAAATCTGGACATAGTAGATGCTCTAAAACTTCTTATGAGTGAGATCTTAGTTGTAGCAAATGAGCATACAGAGACACTTATCCCTGGCATGACACATCTCCAACACGCTCAACCTACAAACTTTGGCTTTCATCTAGGTGCATATCTTGCTATGTTTAAGCGAGATATTGAGAGATTTGAAGATTCATACAAGAGATGCAATGTCTCACCTCTTGGATGTGCAGCCTTAGCCGGAACTCCGCATAAAATCGATAGAGATATGACAGCAAAACTTCTAGACTTTGATAGTGTGAGTGTGAACTGTTTAGATACTGTAAGTGATAGAGATTTTGCCTTAGAGATCCTCTTTAACATCTCAACTATGATGATGCACATATCAAGACTTAGTGAAGAACTTGTTATGTGGTCTAGTTATGAGTTTGCTTTTGTTGAACTTAGCGATGAGTACTCAACTGGCTCTTCTATCATGCCACAAAAGAAAAATCCTGATGTTCCAGAACTTCTTCGCGGAAAAACTGGTCGTGTTTATGGTTCTTTAATGGGACTTCTAACAGTTATGAAAGGACTTCCTCTAGCTTATAACAAAGATACTCAAGAAGATAAAGAGGGTGTTTTTGACTCAGTAGAGACTGCTTTGATTTCATTAGAAATTTTAAAAGAAGCTATAAAAACTATGGAAGTAAAAGCTCACAACATGAGAAGTGCTTGTTCTGTTGGACACTTAGCTGCTACTGATTTGGCTGATTATCTGGTTGAGAAATGCGCTATACCATTTCGTGAAGCTCACTTTATAACAGGTCGAGCAGTTGCAAAAGCTGAGGAGCTAAGCATTGATCTAAGTGATATAGAGTTTAAATATTTAAAAGAGATCGATGCAAGAATAGATGAAGATGTTTTAGAATATCTCATACTTAAAAACTCTATGAATGCAAGAACATCTGCTGGTGGAACTTCAACTATAAGAACAAAAGAGCAGTTAGAGTTTTTTAAAACTTTTTTAAAGGAGAATATGAAATGAAAGTAACTATTTCACACAAAGATGGCATGAAGTTTGAAGCTAAGACTTCAAAGAGTAGTTTTATAATTGATTGCCCGATTATCTCTCCTATAGAGTATTTTTTAGCTGGAATCATCTCATGTAGTGCATCAGATATAGTTTTAATTCCTAAAAATCAAGATAAAACAGTAACAAATTTAGTTGTAGATGGAGAGGTTGTAAGAAATGAATCTCATCCTTGTAAATTTAACACCTTACATCTATCGTATAGTTTTGATTCTGATGGAGATGATTTATTGGCTAAGAGGTGGGTTATGGCATCTTTGGAGACTTACTGCTCAACTATAAATACTATTAGAGATTCAACTGCAATATCTTACACTATCACTCACAACTCAAAACTAATTTGCCAAAATGAGCAGATGATTTCAGGTGGTGGTTCAAGTATAGATATGGGTGAAATTGAGTCTTGTCCATCTTGATTTTAACAAAATAAACAAATTTCATGACAAATTGCCATACTTTTAACATTTAAGACCTTTATACTCTAAGATATTAGAACAGATACAAAGGAGTTCATAATGTTAGAAATGGCAGTAGTTTTATTAGCAACATCGGTATTAATGGTAATAGCTTATGAGTTCTCATATGCTATGCAAAAAAGAGAGTGGGGCGAAAATTTTAAAAGTTTATTTTAAATATCTCTTTATACATAAGTGCGAAGTTTTTGCTCTGCACTTATAGTAGTGTTTAAACTCGTAGATCTACTAAATACCATAAAGTTTATGGTAAGAACCCATTCTAGAGTTTACTCTTTTTAAGTAGTGTTTAGGCTCATCATATCTCAAATCTTTTAAAAGTTTGTTGTAAACTTCCTCAGGTGTTTTGTTGTTTATAAGTGGGGCTGCTTTTTTCATGTTGTGTGTCTTTGTAAAAGCCCATGCAATATTTCCAGCACCAGTATTGTAAGCTGCGATTGTGCAGTAAAGTCTGCTTGTTGGATCTTTTATATCTTTTAAATATCTATAGTATAGAATGTGAAGATAAGCACTTCCCATTGTGATATTGTTAGTGCTGTTGTATAGATAACTTCCACTTACAAGTTTTTTCTCATTATATAAAAATTTATAAGTATCAATTCCAGCAGATTTAGGAACTATTTGCATCAGGCCATAGGCTGGGATGTGAGATCTGGCTCTTGGGTTAAAACTGCTCTCAGTTTGCATAACTGCAAAAACTAAGGATGCTGGAAGTTTTTGTTTATCTGCATGTTTTACTACATCATCATAATAAACTTTTGAGCGTTTAACCATAGTGTCTTTTGGAAGTGCTACATTTAAAGTGTAAACTTTGGCATCTTCTATCTTAGATGATTGCTTTACTTTTATATCTTTGTTTTGCACATGTGTTTGCACATATTTTTTTACATCATTTTGCGTAGGACTTTTATCAAAAACTACAGTTGAGAGGATAGGCTCAGCTTTGACTTTTGCATCTACAACTCCTGATGGTTTTTTTATCTTTTTAAGCTCCAACTCTAAAGGGTCACTCTCTTGGACAGTTTTAGTATCTACTATTATGGCTTTTGCAAGGGCAAGTTGGAGTTTTTCCTTTGCTTCTTCTGGATTTTTTGCGATTGCTTCTATGGTTATGGTCTCTTTTTCAAAGTCAACATCTGTTCTTGTTTTTTTGTCATCTTCATAAGAGACCCAATTTTTAGGAGTTGAGAGTTTAGGATCATCCCAAAAAACTCCAAGTTCTTTTTTATACTCATCATAAACTTTTTTTTGCTCTTTTGCATAAGCATCAAACTCACTCTCTTGAGTTTTTTTATAAGTCTCAAATTCTGTAGTTTGAGACTTAAAATTTTGCATTTGTTGATTCTTGTAATCTTGCATATCTTGTGCTAAAAGTGCAGATGAAAGGCAGATTAAAACCAATGCATTTTTATACATATTAGAAGTGACCTTTTGGATCTGCATCACTGAAGTGACCCCATTTTAATCTTGCACCACCTAAGATGTGAAAATGCAAGTGTGGAACTTCTTGAGCGCCATTTTCACCAATATTTGTAATGACTCTATAACCACTCTTTTGGATTTTTACAACTTTAACTACTTCTTGAATAAACTCCGTCATACCAGCCATTGTCTCACTACTAACTTCATCAAAACTATCAACATGAGCTTTTGGAATTGCTAAAATATGAACAGGAGCTTTTGGATTTATATCGTGAAAAGCGAGAAATTTATCATTTTCTAATACCACACTTGAGGGTAACTCTTTTTTTACAATTTTACAAAATATACACATTTTTTTCCTTTTATTTTTATGGGTGTAGATTAAATTATATCACATAATCAGGTAAATGAAGCTATATGTAAATTATAATTGACTATAATCATTTCAAAATTTAAGAGGTGTATTTGCCTTATGATTATGGAGACTCTATTGAAAGAGTGGTATGATAAAATTAACAAAGTCAAGAGTGTTGAAGCTCTTGAAGAAATCCGCATCAGTGTATTTGGAAAAAAGGGTGTCTTAGCAGCAGAATTTGCTAAGATGAAAGATGCAACGGGTGAAGAAAAGTCTAAAATAGCAAAAGATTTAAACACACATAAAAACTCTCTTATGAGTGAACTTAGTGCAAAAAAGATAACTTTGCAAACAGCAGAGTTAAAAAAAGCGATGCAAGCAGAGGCAATAGATGTTTCAATGTTTAGTGCGCAGAGTGAAATAGGGGCATTGCATCCTGTTATGGAGACAATGGATAAGATTGTAGAGTATTTTTGTGCTATGAATTTTGAAGTAAAAACCGGCAATATGATAGAAGATGATTTTAACAACTTTGAAGCTCTAAACTTGCCAAAATATCATCCAGCTCGTGATATGCAAGATACATTTTATTTTAAAGATGAGATGCTACTTCGCACTCATACATCTCCTGTTCAAATAAGAACAATGATGGCTCAAAAACCTCCCATCAGAATGATTGCTCCTGGTGCTGTTTTTCGCCGTGATTATGATATTACTCATACTCCTATGTTTCACCAAGTTGAGGGACTTTTAGTTGATGATGAGAGCAAAGTATCTTTTGCTAACTTAAAGTATATTTTAGAAGATTTTTTGAAGTATATGTTTGGTGATGTCGAGGTTCGTTTTCGTCCATCATTTTTCCCTTTTACAGAGCCATCAGCAGAGGTTGATATCTCTTGTGTTTTTTGTAAAGGCGAAGGCTGTAGAGTCTGCTCTCAAACAGGTTGGTTAGAGGTCTTAGGCTGTGGAATAGTTGATCCAAATGTTTTTAAGGCAGTTAAGTATAACAACGTAAGTGGTTATGCTTTTGGTTTGGGAGTTGAGCGATTTGCTATGCTTATCCATCAGATTGGAGATCTTCGTTCACTCTTTGAGGGAGATATAAAGTTGCTGGAGCAGTTTCAATGATAGTTACAAGAAGTTGGTTAAATGAGTGGATAGATCTTAGCGCTGTCACAACTGAAGATTTGGCTAAAAAGTTAAATTCTATAGGCTTAGAAGTTGATCGTATCCATAGTTATAATATTGCTAAAAAAATAATAGTCGGAAAAGTTTTAGAGTGCGAGAAGCATCCTGATGCTGATAAATTAAATGTTTGCAAGGTTGATATTGGTACTAGTATCCGCCAAATTGTTTGTGGCGCTTCAAATGTAAGAGCAGGTCTGGATGTTGTAGTTGCAACTATCGGTGCAGTTATGCCAAGTGGAGTTGTGATAAAGCCTGTTAAGCTTCGCGGTGTTGAGTCTGAGGGCATGATTTGTAGTGCTACAGAGATAGGACTTGAAGATGCACATGATGGTATCTTAGAGCTAGATAGTAGTATAGGTGTGTATGAACTAGGTCAAGAAGTTTGTACAATAGATGCACTAAACGATGATCTTATAGAGATAGAATTAACTGCAAATCGTGGAGATTGTCTAAGTATCAGAGGTATTGCAAGAGATCTTAGTGCAGCTTATGATAAACCTCTTATAGAGACTTTGATAAATGAAGATGAAGATAAAAGAGTAGGAATAGGGCGAATTTTAAGCCTCTCACACGAAACTCAACTTGATGTAAATCTTCGCTATAGAGCAGTAGATATAAAAGAGTTAACTATTCCTCTTATTGTGAAACTAAGATTAGCTCAGATAGAAGAGTCAAGAAGTACAGATATAGAGTCATTAATGCTTTATGTAACACATAGTAGTGGTGTTATTTTAAGAGCTTATAAGTATGAATTTTTCTCTAGTGATGGAGAATCTATTGCAAAGATTGAACTTAAAAAAGATGAGAATTCTTACGCTAGTATATACTCTAGCGTAAGAGCTGAAAAAGCTTCAACAATTGGGATCATACAAGAAGATGTATCTAAGGCAAAAGATGAAGAGCGTACGGTGCTTATAGAAGCTAGTTATATTCCACCAGATATTATTTCTAAAAAAATGCAAGAATCAAAAATTGAGTCTGGACCGATGTATTATAGAACATCAAGAGGAAGTGAACCTGAGCTTAATCAAGGACTTGATTTTTGTTTAAATATGATAGAAACATACTCTTCTTCGCTTGTTTATGGAGGAACTATAGAACTTTGTGACTCTTATGAAGACAAAATTATTACAGTTACAAAAAAAGAGATAGAAGAGATTATAGGCGCTAAGATAGACCGAGTTAGAATTACTAAGATACTGAGAAACTTAGGCTTTGATACAAACAAATCATCACAAGATAATTTTGTTATAACTGTTCCTAGATTTCGCCATGATATCACTCATAAACAAGATATAGTTGAAGAGATTGTTCGCCTTGTTGGGATCGATAATATCGCTTCAAAGCCTTTTGTTTTTGCTGAGTCTTCTAAGCTTCAAGATGATTATTTTGCATACAAAAAAAGAAGTATCTACCGACATAAAGCTGCGCAGAGTGGTTTTTTTGAAAATGTTGCTTTTGTTTTTGATGAGAAGAAAGTTTTACTAGAGTGTGGATTTGAGACCACTAATGAAGAGTTAGAACTCATAAATCCTATAGTAAATACTCTTGATACTCTTAGACCAACGCTTATGACTGGACTTCTAAAAGCTGCATCACATAATGTTAAAAATGGCATAAACTCCGTAAAACTATTTGAAGTTGGATCCATCTTTAGTCCAACTAGAGAAGAATCTTTGAAGATGGCTTTTATCTTTAGTGGTGATAAAGAAAAAGACACTCTTTTAAATGCTGGTAAACCTCGTAGTATTGATTTTGCCCATTTTACTCAAAAAATTTCAGATATTATAGGTGAATTTGAGCTGAAAGAACACGAAACTAAGCATAATCTTTCACATACATATCAATGTGCTTCAGTTATACAAAATGATGAAATAATTGGAGAGCTTTTTCGCTTACATCCTAGCGTGCAAGAGAGTTATGACCTTGAGTCTACTTACCTTTGTGAGCTTGATTTTATTAAACTTCCTTATGGACTAAAAACGGCAAAAGCATCATCAAAGTACCAATCTTCTATAAGAGATCTAAGCATCATAGTGCCAAAAACTATGAAGTATGAAGAGGTTAAGAGCGTTATAGAGAAAAATGCAACAAAAGAGCTTATAAGATTTTATCCAGTAGATAAATATAGTGATAAAACTTTAGGCAAAAACATGAGTCTCTCTATTCGTTTTGTGCTTCAATCGAATGAAAAAACATTAGAAGAAGAGGATATAACATCAACAATGGAGACTATTTTAAAATCTCTAAATGAAGAGTTGAAAGTAGGACTTAGATGAGAGAAGTCATAGTTAGCAGTGCGGGTAGTTTTTCTCTTAAAATAGATAATATAGCATCTGATAAATCAATATCACATCGCTGTGCTATGTTTGCAATGTTGGCTAGTGGAACTAGTGAGATAAAAAACTTTTTAAGAGCTGAGGACACTCTAAACTCTTTAGCGATTGTTAAAAATCTTGGTGCAAAAATTGAAGATGATGGAGAGACTATTAAGATCACTTCAAGTGGTATAAAAGAGTCTTTCGAGATTTTAGATTGTGGAAACTCTGGAACTGGTATCAGGCTTTTTTGTGGACTTTTAAGCTCTGCAAAGGGTCACTTTATCTTAAGTGGCGATAAATATTTGCGTAAACGTCCTATGAAAAGAGTAACTGAGCCTCTGCGCAAAATTGGTGCTAAGATAGATGGTAGAGATGAGTCAAATTTAGCACCGTTAAGTATTCGTGGAGCTACACTTAAGGCATTTGATTATGAGAGCAAAATTGCATCTGCACAAGTTAAATCTTGCATGATTTTAGCAGCTCTTAGTGCTGATGGAGTCTGCTCATTTAGCGAGCCAGAACTCTCGCGTGATCATACTGAGAGAATGCTTAGTGGCATGGGAGCGGATATAAAAATAGATGGGCTAAAAACTATAATAACTCCTATGAAAAAACTATTGTCTCCACTAAGTATAAGAGTTCCAGCTGATCCATCAAGTGCTTTTTTCTTTGCAGTAGCTGCTGCTATTACTCCAGATGCAAATATAGTTTTAGAAGGTGTTACGTTAAATCCTACTCGTATAGAAGCTTTTAAAGCACTTGAGAGAATGGGTGCAGATATTAGTTATAAACTAACTGATAATAAGTACGAACCAATAGGCGATATACATGTAAAGTACGCTCCGCTTGAGGGTATTGTAGTAGAAGATAATATCTCATGGTTAATAGATGAGCTTCCAGCTCTCTCTATTGCTTTTGCATCTGCAGAGGGCGAGAGTCTTATTAAAAATGCCGAGGAGTTGCGTGTAAAAGAGTGTGACAGAATCTCTACCGTAGTTGAGGGATTGAGAGCAACTGGCATAGAAGTTCATGAGTACAAAGATGGATACAAAGTTGTTGGTGGCGAGATGAAGAGTGCAAGAGTTGACAGCCATGGAGATCATAGAATCGCTATGAGCTTTATCATTGCAGGGCTTAGGTGTGGGATGAATGTAACTGATATAGAGTGCATCAACACATCTTTTCCAAACTTTTTTGAACTACTTCAAAAGATAACCAAAGTAGAATTTAAGTAAGCAAGAGATAAGTTTCATTTAGATACGGAATCTAATAAGACACCAAGGAGATCCTGAATCAAGTTCAGGCTGATGAAGCAAGAGTTTTTAATCAAGTTTAGAATGATGAAGTTATGTTTAAAGAAAAGGAGACAAATAATATGAAAATTGAACTAGCTGAAAATTATGGGTTTTGTTTTGGAGTTAAACGCGCTATTAAGATAGCAGAAGAGAATAAAAACTCTGCTACTTATGGGCCTCTTATCCATAACTCAAAAGAGATAGCAAGACTTGAGAGAGACTTTAAAGTAGGTCTTACAGATGATCATAAGAGTTTTAAAACAGGTGATAAAGCAGTTATACGTACTCACGGCATCCCAAAAAATGAACTTGAAGAGTTAAAAGAAAATAGAGTCGATGTTGTAGATGCAACTTGCCCCTATGTAACAAAACCACAACAAATTTGTCAAGAGATGAGTGAGGCTGGTTATGATATTGTTATCTTTGGAGACGAAGCTCATCCTGAAATCAAAGGTGTTAAAAGTTATGCTATTCATGGGGCTAAAGTTGTAACTTGCTCTAAAGATCTAGAAGATATAAAGCTAAAGGAGAGAGTCGCACTTGTAGCTCAAACTACAAGAAGAGTTGAAGATTATCTCGAAGTTGCAAACTATCTTATTCCAAGATATAAAGAAGTAAGAGTTTTTAACACCATCTGTAATGCTACTTTTGAAAACCAAGAGGCAGTTAGAAAGATCTCTAAGAGGGCTGATGTTATGATTATCATCGGTGGAAAAAATTCATCAAATACAAAGCAACTCTTTAGCATCTCAGAGGATTTTTGCCCATCTAGTTACCACATAGAAGATGAAAATGATTTGGATTACGAATGGTTTAAAGATAAAGAGTTTTGTGGCATTAGTGCTGGTGCATCTACACCTGATTGGATTATCCAAAATGTAGTAAACTCCATACAAAACAATGTTAACAAATAGCTTTATTATCAAAACTTCAGACCTAGACTCCTAAATTTATAGTAAAATAAACATAATTAAGGTACAATCACGCAATTTTTATGTAACAAGAGGATAGGTAATGGCGTTCGATAACGAATCATTTGAAGAAGAAGAAAATTTTGCAGAGATGTTTGCTGCAACAGAAAAGCAGCAGGAATCAAGTCGCATCGTAGAGGGTGAGATTGTTGAGATTCAAGCAGACGAAGATAGAGCATTGGTAGGTGTTGGCGATAAGTTAGAGGGTATTATAAGCCTTGATGAGATCCGCTCAAAAGATGGTAGTTTGATGTTTAATACAGGCGATAAGATAAAAGTAATGGTTATGGGATACTACAATGAGCGTCCTAAAATCTCTTACAAAAAAGTATTAGAGCTACAAAAGACTATTGACTTTATTGATGCACACAAAGAAGACTTTGAAGATTTAGTTATCGAAGGTGTTATAACTAAGAAAAATCGTGGTGGATATGTAGTAGAAGCTGATGATGTTTCTTTCTTTATGCCTCGATCACTTGCTGCTTTTAAAGAGACTGACGAAGTAGTTGGTCGCAAAATAAAAGCACAAGTTGTAAAAGTTGATGCAGAAGAGAACTCTATAGTAGTATCTCGTCGTAAGCTATTTAACGAAGAGAGAAAAAAGAAAAAAGAGATCATTGACAAACTAATGGAAGATGATATATTAGTTGAGGGAACTATCAAAAAAATCACTAGCTATGGAATGTTCGTAGATGTTGGTGGTGTTGATGGTTTAGTTCACTATAATGAAATCAGCTATAAAGGTCCAGTTAATCCATCAAAACTTTATAAAGAGGGAGATGTTGTAACTGTTAAAGCTATCTCTTATGATAAAGATAAAAGACATCTTTCTCTTTCTATCAAAGCAGTTCAACCAGATCCATGGGCAGAAGTTGAGAGTGAGTTAGATGAAGGTGATACTATCACTGTTACAGTCTCAAACATTGAAGCTTATGGTGTTTTTGTAGATTTAGGAAATGACATAGAAGGTTTCTTACATATTTCAGAGATTACTTGGAGTAAAAATGTTAAAAATCCAAATGACTACCTAACAGTAGGACAAGAGATTGATGTTGAAGTTATTGAGATAAATCCTAAGACTCATAAACTTAGAGTTTCACTAAAGAGACTACTTCCAAAGCCATTTGATGAGTTTATCAAAAACTTCCGTGAAGGTGATGTGGTAACTGGTGAAGTTACATCTTTAACTGACTTTGGTGCGTTTGTTCGTGTTGGTTCAGTAGAGGGCTTACTTCACAATCAAGATATCTCATGGGATAAAAACACGAAGTGTAAAGATGTTTTAAAAGTTGGTGAAGAGGTTGAAGTTAAGATTGCTAAGATCAATGAAGAAGATCAAAAAATATCACTTAACCGCAAAACTCTACTAGAGAGTCCTATTGATAAGTTTGCAACTAACCATAGAGTAAACACTGCTGTTAAAGGAACTATCCGCGATATCAAAGAGTTTGGTGTATTTGTCTCTTTAGAAGATGGTGTTGATGCACTTATTCGTGATGAAGATTTAGCTCCACTTGTAAAAGAAGAGCTAGAAGTAGGTCAAGAGATAGAAGCTGCAATCGCAGTAATAGACACAAAAAGAGACCGTATTCGTCTATCTGTTAAAAAACTAGACTATATTAAAAATCAAGAACTTTTAGATGAGATTAATGATACGACGTCAAACTCTCTAGGAGACCTTATAAAAGACAAATTCCAATAAGATGAAAAAAATATTAAAATGGTTTACTCCAGTCTTAGCACTTGGAGTTGCCATTTTTATCATCTTTTTCCTTATCTCTATAAATCCTTCACATGAACAAAACTATGGGCAACCACTTAGACATAAAAGTGAAGTCTTGCAGAAAAAACCTCAAGATGTTTGGTTAAATCATTTTTCAAAAACCCAAAAGTTAGGATATTTTTATCCTGTTAATGAAGTCTTTATAGAGCTAGACTTAGATGAAAAGATAGTTAGTAAAACTATATATAAACTCTCAGCTCCACTCTTAGATCCATATCAACTCTTTTGCTTAAAAGAGGAGCTAAAACAACATAGCTTGAAATATTATCTTGTGAGAGACAAAAATAGTGTAGAGTTGCTTATCTACTCTAAAGATGTAGCAAGACTCAACTCTTTAGTTAGAGTCTTGAAAAATTATCAAATATCAGCAAATATAGAGCTTTTCAAAGAAGATATATAAATGCTAAAATATAAAATTATATTTGGGGAGGCACTAAATGCCAAGTCGTAAAAAACATACAATAGTAGTCTGCGATCATATTCATGAAGCTGGTCTTGAGATGCTTAGAAATGATGAAAACATCAACTTAATAATGGCAGCTGATGAAGATAAGGTAAAACTTCTTGATATTATCGCTGGTGCAGATGTAGCAATAACAAGAAGTTCTACTGATGTAGATACTGCTTTTATCGCAGCTGCTAAAAACATGAAAGCAATAGTGCGTGCTGGTGTTGGTGTTGATAATGTTGATATAGAGGGGTGTTCAAAAGAAGGCATCATAGTTATGAATGTGCCAACTGCAAATACAGTAGCTGCAGTGGAACTTACAATGGCTCATATGCTCTCATGTATGAGAATGTTTCCATATTCACATGATCATCTTAAAAACCAAAGAATTTGGAAAAGAGAGAAGTGGTATGGCTATGAGATGAAAGGCAAAAAATTAGGTGTTATTGGTTTTGGTAATATCGGTTCTCGTGTAGCAATCAGAGCTAAATCTTTTGAGATGGATATCATCGCTTATGATCCATATGTAAGCCCATCAAAAGTTACTGATCTTGATATGACTTATACTAAAAACTTCGAAGATATTTTAGCTTGTGACATTATTACAATTCATACACCTAAAAATAAAGAGACTCTTAACATGATAGATGAAGAAGAAATTGCTAAGATGAAAGATGGAGTAGTATTAGTAAACTGTGCAAGAGGTGGTCTTTACAATGAAGAAGCACTCTATAATGGTTTAAAATCTAAGAAAATCCGTTTTGCGGGTATAGATGTTTTTAACAAAGAGCCAGCTACAGATCATCCTCTTTTAGATCTTGATAACATCATAGTCTCTCCACACTTAGGTGCAAATACTTATGAGTCACAGTATAACATTGGAACTCAAGCTGCACAAAATGCGATAGAAGCAGCTAAAGGTATCTCCTTTGCTCATGCGATGAACTTGCCAATAGATGAGAGTAAAATCCCACCTTTTGTAAAACCATTTTTAGAGATGGGACAAAAGATAGGATTTTTGGCATCTCAGATCAATCAATCTCAAATCGTAGCTATAAAAGTTAGCGGACAAGGCGAGATAGCTAAGTATGTTGAGTCTCTCTCTACCTTTGTAGCAGTAGGGGCTATGAGTGAGAGTTCAAGTGATACTATAAACTATGTAAATGCTGAATTTGTTGCAAAAGAAAAAGGCATAAAGATAGAGTCAGAAGAACTTAGCGATTCATCTGTATTTAAGAGCCTTATAACAGTTAAACTAACTACATCTGAGGGAACTACAACTATTAGCGCTACTATCTTTGATGATGGTGTTAAGCGTATAGTTGCGATTGATGGTTTTGATATTGAAGTGGCACTAAAGGGTAATATGATTCTGTTTAAAAACAGTGATGTTCCAGGTGTTATTGGAAGTATTGGTTCAACCCTAGCTAAGAACAATGTTAATATTGCAGACTTCTCACTAGCAAGAAACCAAGATTCAGAAGCGTTAGCTGTTATCTTAGTTGATGATGGCGTCGATGAGAAGACTCTGCAAGAACTTTCAGAGCTTGATGCTTGTTTGAGTGTTGATTACGCGAGAATCTAGTTAGAAATCTTTTCGGAAGCGAGGTTTTTAGGAACGCTAACCTGTGGCGTTCTGCACGATGAACCTCGTAGAAAGGATTTGAAAGCTGCTTACTAATTCAAAACCCACAGGGCGAAGCTAAAGCATCGCTTCCTAAAGCTGCGTATCAATCATTAAAAGAGATAAGCTGGGTATATTTTAGACGCATTGTCTTTACTATACTCACTATCTCCTCTTGGCTCATCTCATCCATAAAAGATAATTCTATACTATTTCTACTTTGTGTCTCACTATAACCCATAGCTTGTATGACTCTTGATGGTTTTGCAAGTCCTAGTGAGCATCCCTCGCCATTTGTAATGAAGATCTTACTTAGTGCTAAAGTTCTTATAAATTCTCTTGCTTTTATGCCTTTTAGTCCAAAATGTAGTGAGTACTCAAGCGTACTATTTGGATCTACGAAAAAGTAGAGATCTTCTTTAAAACTCTTCTTTAACTCTTTTAAAAACTTGCCCTTTAACTCAAAGTTAAAGCTTTGGATCTTTAGTGCATCAAAACATAACTTTAGAGCAAGAGTGTCCATAAAGCCTATGCTTATTAGATCGAAGATTTCATCATTAAAAAGTAAAACTCCACTAAGAGCAAAGCCTGTTAATTTGTAAGAGTCAAAATAGATCGCATCGCTATTTTCATTGTAATTTGCAGAGGCATTTGAGATAATTTTAGCGTCTGAAATCTTTTTAATTTGACCTAGATCTGTTTTTACAAAGGTATCCATTACATAAGAAGAGACAAAAACAAAATCTACACCATTTAAGTTCGATAGATCTACACTTCCATCTCTGTTTAACTCAAGCCATTTGACACTAAACCCAAGTTTTTCATAAAGTATTCCAGCCTCAACAACAGCTTGGCTCTCACCCAGACTAATTGCAATCTTTGCATCTAACTCAAGAAAAAGACCTAAAAATCCCTCTTTTGAAAATGAGAATGTTTTTAGCATCTTATGTTTGTATTTATCTTTAAAATCTAAGCAGAGTTTTTCATACTCTCGGTTTTCTTTGAGTGCATTTAGAGAGAGTGAGTTTGAGAGATCTATTGTTTGAAGTGAGTTGTATTGAAGTCTATTTAGATGTAGCATATTTCCTCTTTTTTAGTAGGTACTTCCTCTTAAACTAGGGGAAGCTAATGAGAAGTACCTACTTTTCTTATACTCCTATTCTAGCAGAATGAGTATATAGATTCATCTTATTTCCTCTTGCAAATCCAACAAGAGTTATGCCGTGCTCATTCGCGGCTTTTATACCTTGAAATGTAACTGCGGCTTTAGATATTACTATGGGGATCTTGTGCATTACACACTTTACAACCATCTCCATAGAGAGTCGGCCACTTGCGTATAAAACAGATCTCTCTATATTTTTTTTAGATAGTGTTGCAAGACCAACTACCTTATCAATAGCGTTGTGCCTTCCTATATCTTCAGCCTCAAAAAAGCTACCATCTTCTAAAACAAGTCTTGCTTTGTGGACACAACCAGTGTTATCAAATAGTTCAGATGGCTTTGAAAAATCTCTCATAGTTTTTAGTGCCTCATCAGCACTAAGAGTGTAATCTGTACTTACAAATGAGCATTTAAAAAGCTCCTCTGCATTACCAGTTACACCAATACAGCATCCTGATGTTAGAGTTTTTTCTTTAAAAAGATTATCATAACCCTCTTGTGAAATATCAGCATCTACATAGACGCTGAGTCCATCTTCGCTAACCTTTAGACTCTTAACATCATAAAGACTCTTTATGACAGCTTCTGAGAGTAAAAAACCTACAATGTGTGCGTCTTGATATTTCGCAATACACATAACTGAGAGGAATTTTACTCCATTTAGAAAAAACTTAACTCTTTGTTCTTTTATAACATAGTCTTCAAATGTGTCAATTCCATCTAGATCAAACCTTTCGATGATCACTCTTTTAGTGTGATCACCTAAGTTAGGATGTAGTTGTGGAATCTCTGTGCTTGTCATTAACTTAGTCATGTCAGACTACCTTTTTTCTTCTATATCTTTTAAAACATCTGGCGCTAATTGCTCAAGATGCTCTCTTGGATACTTTCCTGTTACTAAACCTTTAAGATTTCCTTTTACTGCGATCATAACCGAGTAAACAAAATCCATCAAGAAGAACATCATTAAAACACTAGCTCCAAAATGAAGATAGATCATTGCTCTCTTTAGCTGTATAAACTCACTATGAGTATATGCATCTGGATGAATATACCAAATAGTTATACCACTAAGTAAAAGACCAGCTCCCATAATGACAAAAACTATAAATATAACTCTTCTCATAGGTGAATAACCACCTCTGAGTATAAGCTTTTTAGTTATAGAGTTATTAAATAAAATCTTCGCATCTTTAAATGCGATAAGAGTCATAGCAAACCATAAAGGAAGCCAAACAAGACCTAAGATCTCATGTGAACCTCTAAGGAAAAATGCTATATCTCCACCACCTGAGCGCATACCCCATGTTATATTGAAGCCTGTAATTATTAAAGCAGATATTACGATAATGTTTAACCAAATCACAGCTCTATGAAAGATAGAAAAAACTTGAACTTTATCGTTTGGATCTCTAACTGTTGCAACTTTTCTTCCGTATTTCGCATACATAAAACAAAAGATCGCAATCTCTGCTACAAATACCCACCAAATAAACTCTTGTCTCTCATTGCTCGCACGAATAATCTCCGGAGCAATAGAATTATAACTAGGACCAAAAGCTGCATTTACCATCGCTTGGTAGTTTGAAGTTGGCTCAGTTAAAACTCCACTAGTATCTCCAGTTAAGAGGACATGGATGGGGTACTTTAAAAAGTACTCCCACTCTATAATCATTAAAAAACTAACAAATATAAGACCAACGACACCTAAACCTAAGAGGGTAAGTATATATGCTCTGTTTCTAGTAAAAAATGTATTACTTTGCATAATCTACTCCTACCAACCGTAAGACTGTGTTGATATGCCTTTTCCATGAGCTACAGATCTATATGTTTTAATAGCTGCTACTTCTGTTGAATCTCCAACTAACAACGCCTTAGTTGAACACATAGATGCACACATTGGGACTTTGCCTTCTGAAATTCTGTTTTGTCCATATTTATCAAACTCTGCGGGTGAATTAGTCTCTTCAGGACCACCTGCACACATTGTACACTTGTCCATCTTACCTTTTGTACCAAAAGCTCCATCTTGAGGGAACTGAGGCGCGCCAAAAGGACAAGCAAATAGACAATATCCACAACCGATACACTTATCTTTATCGTGAAGGACTATACCATCAACTCTTATATAGAAACAATCAACTGGACAAACTTGTTGACATGGTGCATCACTACAATGCATACATGCCATAGATATAGAGATCTCTTTACCTACAATACCTTCGTTGATAGTTACAACTTTTCTTCTATTTACTCCAACTGGGACTTCATGCGCTTCTTTACAAGCTACAACACAACCATTACAGTCGATACAAAGATCCTCATCGCAGTAAAATTTCATTCTCGCATATTTTGGCTTACTCATTTTACTTCTCCTATGCTCTTTGGATTCTTACCAAAGAACACTTAGTCTCTGGACAAGATGTCTGTTGGTCGTAACCGTAACTTGTAACTTGGTTTGAGTTCTCGCCAAAACTATGAGGAGCAGTTCCCGTTGGATATCTACTCTCTAGGCTCTCACCACTCCAAACTCCAGAGAAGTTTTGAGGTAAAAAGACTGAGTTTTCATCTACTCTATAAGAGTATTTACACTTGATCTTAATCTTACCTTCGCCAGTTCCATATACCCACATCATCTCGCCATCTTTAATGCCAAGCTTTGCAGCTAATTCTGGATGAAGTTCACCATACATCTCTCCTGAGAGTTCAGCTAAGTACTTAGATGCACGAGTCTCTGTTCCTGTTCCCATATGCTCAACTACACGTCCCGAGACTATGTTTATAGGATAATCAGCTACCCAGTTTTGAGCATTTTGCTCACTTGCATAGCGAACATTTGTTCTATAATGATTTGCTATATCTGCAACTGCAGGGTATCTTTTTATGAGATCTTGTCTGAATGAGTGCAATGGCTCTCTATGTTTTGGAATCTCATCTCTAAAGCCCCAAACAATAGTTCTAGCTCTTGCATTTCCATAAGGAGCAAGTCCAGCTGCAAGAGCATTTCTAACTAAAATTCCACTATCGTCAGTCTTCCAGTTTTTACCCTCAACAAGCTTTTTCTCTTCATCTGTTAGTTTAATGCCACTAAGCTCTTCAATATTTTTAAAAGTGATCTCATCGTATCCACCTTTAATGCGTGAACCAACAGGTGCAACGCCATCAGCGGCTAGTAGTGAAACACCATTTCGCTCAGTTCCAAATCTAGTTCTAAAGCCCATTCCACCTTGAGAAACTGGTAGTTTAACATTGTATAAAACTGGACTTCCTGGATGATCTTCACTCCAACAAGGCCATGGCAAGCCATAGTACTCTTTAGAAACTGGACCTCTTCCCTTTAATGAAGTGGTGTCAAACAAGTGCCAGTTTTCTGTATGCTTTTTAAGTCTCTCGGCAGTTCTACCTTGAAAACCAATAGTTTTTAGAGTTCTAGCTATTTCATTTGTTGCATCTTCTGGCCAAGTAAAATCTTTACCTTTGCCCATTCCAGCTACAAACTCATCGTAAAAACCTAATCTTTTTGCAAAGTCAAACAAGATCTCTTCATCAGGTCTAGCCTCATATAGTGGATCTATTACTTTACTTCTCCACTGAGCACTTCTTCCAGTGTTTACAACAGTTCCAGAACACTCAACTTGAGACGCTGCTGGTAGTAAGTAGAGATTGTTCTCTCTTGTAGTAATTACTGCCGCATCATTTACATATGGATCTATAAAAACAACAAGGTCAAGCTTATCAAGAGCCTCTTTTACTTTGTGTGTTTGAGTAATAGTGGATATTCCATTTCCTATACAAACTAGTGCTTTAAGAGGAGTGTCAGCATTGTTTACTGCATTTGATTCATCTAGCACACCGTGAATCCAAAGACTCAAACTAAAACCTTTATCTTGCATCATCTTTTGAGATTTAAAACGACCTTTTAACCAATCATAATCTACCTTCCATTGTGAAGCAAAGTACTTCCATGAACCCTCAGCAAGACCATAATATCCTGGTAGAGTATCAGAGAGACAACCCATATCTGTAGATCCCTGAACATTGTCATGACCTCTTAGAATGTTTGTTCCACCACCTGGCTTACCCATGTTTCCAAGAACAAGTTGTAGGATTGAACCTAGTCTTGTGTTTGATGATCCAACAGTATGTTGAGTCCATCCTTGGTTCCAAATCAGACAACCTGGATCTGCAGTAGCAAACGCAGTAGTAGCTTGGATCAGGATCTCTTTTGGACAACCAGTTACATCTTCTACATGCTCAGGAGTATATTCTTCACACTCTTTAAAGATCTCTTCCATTCCATAAACTCTATCGTTTATAAAAGATTTGTCATACCATTTGTTATCACGGATGAGTCTTATCATTCCGTACATAAAAGCGATATCAGTACCTGTTCTGATGCGACAATATACATCACTCTTTGCAGCAGTTTTTGTATATCTTGGATCTACCACGATTATTTTTGCACCATTTTGTTCTTTTGACTTTAAAATGTGTTGCATAGCAATCGGATGATTTGCCGCTGGATTCGCTCCAAAAATTATAATAGCTTTTGAGTTTTGCATGTCACCTAGATGATTTGTCATAGCTCCATAACCCCATGTATTTGCCACACCGGCAACTGTTGGACTATGTCAAATTCTAGCTTGGTGATCTATGTTGTTTGTTCCAAACATAGCTGCGAACTTTCTTATATAATAAGCTTGTTCATTACTACATTTTGCAGATCCTAAAAACTGAACTGCGTCTGCACCATATTTCTCTCTGATGCCGATTAATTGATCTGAAATTTGGCTCATTGCCTTGTCCCAGTCAAGTCTTGCCCACTTGCCATTTACTTTAGCAGTTGGATATTTTAGTCTGTTTGTACCTCTGACCTTATCAATCATATCGGCACCTTTACAACAATGCCCTCCGTGACTAATTGGGTGGTCATGAGCTACCTCTTGTCTAACCCACACATTGTTTTGAACTTCAGCTATAACACCACAACCTACTGAACAGTGCGTACAAATGGTCTTAATGAGTTTTGAACCTGGATAAGGATTTCTGATCTCATCCTTGGTTGCCCCTCTTAAGACGCTATTGCTAGCAAATGCAGAAGTTGCTGTTGTAACTGTTGCAAGCGAAGCCATTTTCATGAAACTTCTTCTTCCAAAGCTTTTAAGCATTTTCATTTTATTTCTCCTCCTTTTTTACTTTGCTGAGTTGTAAAACTCTTCCCAATTTTGAGTTTTTGTATACAAAATCTCTTTTTTATTTGAAGTTCCAGTTACAACACCATTTCCCTTGTTATCGCTGTTACCTCTGTGACCTCTGTGCTGACCTTCTGTAGTAGCAGCTACTGCGACTACTGATGTAGCAAGAACTGAAGCGGCAATTCCAGCACGCTTTAGAAAATCTCTTCTCTTTAATATCTCATCAGACATATTCACTCCTCTCATTTTTTGTGGTTAAAAGCCACCCTAAAAGCTCAAATAAACTCTTAGGGAGACTTTTAAAGTCTCCACATTTTAAGCAGCTTTGATTTTTGCTATATCTAAATATGCTCTCTCAAAGTTACAAAAGTTTCCTAAAATTGCTCCAACATAGGAGTAGATCTTTGTATCACTAGAGATCATTTTGTAAGCTATCTCATCGCAAAATGGATTTATGACCGCTTCAAAAAGCTCTTTTTGTAGAGATGCATCTAGTTCGCCCTCTATCTCTTGCTCTATAAGGTAAGACAAGAATGTAAAAATAAAACCAAAGTGATCTTCAGGTGCACTAAAAGAAGCTTCATCTTTTCTAATTTTAGTTCTAGCTAAAATATCTCTTACCTTTAAAAGCATAGTGCCACCTTCTCTTTGCTCATAGTAGTAAGAAGCACTAAGAGAGATAAACTTTGAAAAAGGAACTAAAAACAGTTCTTGATACTCAACATATAGATCTTCATCAGATCCACTCTCTAGGTTTTGCAGTATTGAGGCAGCTACCTCGCTTACTTCATCATCAAAGGAATTTTTAGAGAGAAGTTTTAGACTCTCTTTTATCTGTGGTAGTTGAGTTTTTACATGGTTCTCTACAAGTAAAAGAGACAATAAGTTGTATATAAAAAGTCTTGCTCTATCTATTTCTTTGTTACGCATTTAATAGTCCTTCTTTTATCATTAGTTTTGGTTTACAGTTCTCACAGCAGTAAAGCGTTCTCTGTTTTACTGGGCTAAATGCCGCAAATACTGGTCCCATCATCGCAGCAATCTTCTCAACTGACTTTGTTGTGGCAAACTCTACCCCGCACTCAACACAAGCAAAAAGAGTATCTTTTGCAATAGTTGTCTCTTTAAACCAAGATGGTTGCAATTCTATAATGTCACGCTCTAAAGTCAAACAATCTTTCTCAGGACAAGATGGCTCGCAGTAGCCACATGCAGTACAAAGCGAAGCGTTTAGTTTTAGCTCATAAGTCTTTGGATCTGCTACAAGAGCATCTACATTACAAGCTCCAACACAAGCCAAACAGAGCGTACATTTGTCTTGATCTACCTTTACTTTAGCGTAGTGAATATGCTCGCCAGTAGTGACACTCCCTAGATCTTCTTCACCTATCATGTATGAGAGACGAAGAGAGAAAACTTCTCTTTTTCTAGATCCAATCTCGTTGTATGAGTATCTTGAGTTTTCTATAAACTGGACTATTTGCATTGCATCTTCAAGTTCTTGTTTGTTTACTGCAACGAGGATCGCATCTTTGTTGTACTTTTTTTGGTAGATATGGTTTAGTATGCTAATTGAGTCTTTTACGCCCTTAGACAAAAAATCAGAGTAGAAAATCACTTGAGATCCAGACTCTTGAAGTAGAGTTAAAAATGTAGATTCATGTAGGAACTTTTCACCCTCTACTTTAAAAGGTAAAATATTCTCTTTGAGATCTACTTCTAAAGACTTAAGATCCATGATTTGAGGGACAACTAAAGGTGTGTGATAACGAAAGTATTTAGCCATCTCATAAATGCTCTCTCTTGTAGTTGGTGCATAATCTAAGGCTCCAGAAGGACAAACTGAGATACAGCCACCACAGCCGTGACAATCTATCTGTGAAAATTTAAGATGTTTGCTCTCATCGATCTTAATGATTGCAACAGTTGGACAGACCTCTTCACACTTTGAGCAGATCTCTTCTCTTCGCTCATGATATTGACAGATGTTTTGATCATAAATAGTAAACTTTTTATAGTCGTAGTTTGTAAGGTTAGATCTAAGAGTTGCAAGAGTTGAATCTATAGAACTCTCAAGAGGATCAAAGACTCCACTTCTCTCTTTTTTTCGTTTATCTCGGTCAAACCAAACTACTTGAGAGACTTTAAGAGTTGCATCTTTAAATGAATCATTAACAACAGCATTCAAAGCACCTATATGACCATCAATAGACTTTATGGCATCTGGAAGAACATGAAAAAGATTGAACTCATCTGGAACCATAGCTTTTAAGAAGTTCTCTTTTTGTTCTTTTGTAGCGATGAGTAAAACTTCTTTAGAGACATCTTGCTCAAAATTGATATCTTGCGCCATATCAAAGCGAATAGCATTTATCTCATATAGTTTTTCAACATTTTTGATCTTGTTTGCTATGGAATCTTTTGAGTTTGAGATGTAGAAGTCAATCTCATCAGCTATGACCTCCCCATGAACTTCATCAGAGTTTGAGACTATAAAATTGTTTTTTTGTTCATTTGTAGAAGTTACGAGAATATTCTCAGGAAGTGGAAAATCAAGCCCTCTATCACTATAGTAGATAAATTCTTGCATAAATAACCCCTTTTTGGTAAAAAAAATATTACCAAAGTTTAGCTTCATAAAACTTTCATAATACTTAAAAAGTAAAATAATTTTTACTTATTGTTGAGTTGATATAAATCAATTCATTTATGATATAATCAACATAAAAAAGGCTTATGGGTGATAAAGTACTTTCTATCTTTATTTGCTATTTTTGTTATTGTATATTTTGCTCTTAAAGATGAGAGCTTTGAGCAAAAGAACTTAAAGTTTGGTATATCTGTTCCTAATACAGGGATTATGAAAGCATGGGGCAGTGCAGTTTATAATGGAGCTGATGCTTACTTTTCTCATGTAAATGAGAATAATCTTTTAAAAGATAAAAAACTTTCTCTTGTAGTATATGATGATAAATATGAACCAGAACTTACTATAGAAAATATTAAAAAGTTAATTGATGAAAAAATATTTGCATTTTTTGGTTTTGTTGGAACGCCAACAGTTAAAAAAATATTACCTATACTTCAAGAAAAAAACATCCCCCTCATAGCTCCTTTTAGTGGTGCAGAGTTTTTAAGAGATAAAAAAAATAGACATTTTGTAAACTTTAGAAGCTCTTATGATCAAGAGATAGATGCTATAGTAAAATATCTTTATGAAAAAAAAGGGGTAAAAAGATTTGCAGTTTTTTATCAAAATGATGACTATGGAGAAGAGGGCTTTGTCTCACTTCTTGAGTCTTTAAAAAAAAGAGGCTTAAAGCTTGTTGGTGAAGGAACTTACAAAAGAAACACCCTCTCCATAAAACACGCACTATATGAGATAAAAAGTGTTCAACCTGAGGCAATACTAATGGTTGGAGCTTACAGAGCCAATGCCCTTTTTATAAAAACTGCTAAAGAAGATGAGATCTTTAAAGATACTTACTTTTGCAATATCTCTTTTGGAGATGCAGATGAGATGATAAAAGAGTTAGACAAAAACACAACAAACTTACTCTTTAGTGAAGTTGTACCAAACTACAAAACTTCTAAACTAAGTGTTGTTTTAGAGTACAAAGAACTGATGCAGAAATACTATCCTGAGCAAGCTTTAGGTTTTATATCCCTAGAATCATTCCTAGCTGCAAAAGCAGTGGTGGCGGCTTTACAAAATATAGATGGTAGCATAACAAGAGAGAAGTTTTTAAAAGAGATAAAAAATCTTAAAAGTAATTCTTTGGGTGGAATGGAGATAGATTTTAAAAATAAACAACTCCACAATAAAGTCTATCTTTACAAATACAAAGATTCAAATTTTATAGAAGTAAAAAATGAAGATTAAAAAACTACTTACAGCTATAGAAAAAATACCTTTTTCTTACAAAACATCTATCTTGATGTTTATCATCATTGGTGGGATGATGTCTATCATAGCTCTTTCACAGATCTCTATATATACTATCAAAAATGATTTTGATGTTTTGTTTGAAAAAAGAACAAAACCCATCTTAAAGCTTGAAGCTATAAAAGATGCCTATCTTATAAATATACAAGAGACCATACTAGATGTTTACAACAAAAATATAGAGCTAAAATACTCATACGATGTTATAACTCTAGGCGAGCAAGTTATAAAAGGAAACTGGGCAAAATATTTGGAGATTAGTTTTTCAGATGAATATGAATCCTCTTTTGTAACTAAGATTATAAAAAAGTTCTTTAGTATTGGAAACCAAAATCAAAACAAGGTTTTACAAAGAAGTATCATCTCAAATATAAATGAAAAAATAAAAAGAGTAGATGTTCTTGTGAGCGAGATTTTAGTTGAGCTAAAAGATCCACAAAGTAAAAAAATAGAAATACTTATAAAAAAAGTAAATTTTGAGATAAACGCAATCTCAATATATCTTACAAATCTTACAAATTACGACCTAAATATGGCAATCCGTGAGAAGGGTGATACTCAAAATATCTTTAACACTCTCTCCACCATACTAAATGTCTCCATAGTCTTTGTTTTTGTCTTTTCTATAATGCTCTCAGTTATGATAATCATGCACTTTAAAAAGATCCATTTTGGGCTTGAAGATGCGGTTGATGAAAAAACAAAAGAACTCTTAAAACTAAATGAATCACTAGAGAGACGCATAGCTGGGGAGGTTGCAAACTCAAGGAAAAAAGATCTCATAATGTTTCAGCAAGCTAGACTTGCATCTCTTGGTGAGATGATAGCAAATATCGCTCATCAGTGGAGGCAACCACTATCATCTCTTATGATGATAATACAAGGATTTGAGACAAAAATGGAGCTAGGAAAATTAACTCCAGAGTTTTTAAAACAAAAGGTTGATGATGCAACACTTTTAGGTGAAAATATGTCAAAAACGCTTGAAGATTTTCAAAACTTTTTTAAGCCAAGCAGAGCTAAAGAGAGATTTTCTGTAAAAAGATGTATAGAACACTCATTTATCTTATCTAAGTACTTATTAGAAAAAGAGAATATAGAATTTACACTAAATATAAAAGCTGATGAAGAGATCTATGGTTTTTACAATGAACTATCACATGTTTTTTTAAATATTATCTCAAATGCTATAGATGTACTAAAAGATAAAGAGTATAAAAGACTCATAGAAGTAGTGGTCAAAAAGTCAAAAAACAACATAAGAGTAAACATCGTAGATAATGGTGGAGGCATCGATGAAGAGGTGTTAGGACATATCTTTGAGCCTTACTATACTACAAAATATAAAAGTAGTGGAACTGGCATCGGGCTCTATATGTCACAACAAATAGTGCAAAAACATATGAACGGTAAAATTGAGTGTAAGAATGTTTACTATAAAATACAAAACGCAAACTTTCAAAAGTGTACGCTCTTTAGCATAAGCATACCACTTAAAGATGTCAAGGACGAAAATGATAACTAGAAACTTAAACATACTAAATGGATATAACATACTTTACTTAGAAGATGACGACTCACTTTTGCATCAAACTAAAGATATGCTTGGAGATTTTGTAAATGAGATCTTTGCCATAAAAACCTCAAAAGAGGCCTTTGAAATTATAAAAAGATATAGAGTCGATGTGATAGTATCAGATATTTTGCTAGAGGATGAGAATGGCATCGATTTTTTAAGAGAGTTAAAAGAGGTACACAATATACATATACCGACAATTCTAACAACTGCTCATACAGATACTAAGTACCTACTAGATGCTATAAAACTAAAGGTAGAGAACTATATAGTAAAGCCCATAAACTTAAAAGAGCTTTTAAATACTCTACACGACATAGTGCTTCCACTAATGCAAGAAAAAGAGATACGAAAAAACTCAAATATCATCAGAACTATCTCAGCCATAACAGACTCAAAACAGGTTGAAGTTATAAGGTTTATAGTAGAGAGCTTAAATGAAAAAGACCAACTCTTAGCATCATATAGCGACATTATGCAAGAAGTAAGTATCTCAAAACCAACTCTTATAAAACTCTTTAAAGATCTATCAAGTAAAAAAATCTTAACAAAAATAGCTTATAAAACATATCAGTTTGATCAAAGAGCTTTGGAATTTATATAGAGAAAATTAAATATAAATGATGCTAGTAAAAAAAGGAAGAGAATGAGTGAGCGTGAAAAAAACAAAAACAATCCCCTGCATGGGGTAAAATTAAAAGATATTTTAGAAGATCTTGTGAAACATTACGGTTGGAAAAAGTTAGGAAAACTCATAGAGATCAGATGTTTTTTGTTTGATCCAACAGTAAATTCGAGCTTGAAGTTTCTTAGAAAAACTCCTTGGGCTAGAGAAAAAGTTGAAGAGTTGTATATAAAGATGATAGAAGCGAAGTAGAGATAGTAAAAGGGGCACAAATGAATTACAGATACATTGGAAAAACTGGGCTTAGAGTTACGCCAATATGTTTAGGAACTATGGGTTTTGGTAGTTGGAGTGATGAGGTTGAGTCATTTAAGATAATGGACAGAGCGTATGAGAGAGGTATAAACTTTTTCGACACAGCTGAACTCTATCCTGTTCCTCCAAAAGTTGACTACGCAGGGGAGACTGAGACTATTGTTGGTAAGTGGTTAAAGACTAAACAAAGAGATAGCATCATCTTAGCTTCAAAAATTGCTGGAGCTGCAAATGGTTGGTTTGTTCCACCCATTAGGCATGGTCTTACGGCTGTTGATAAATTTCATATCAAAAGAGCGGTTGAGGGGAGCTTGAAGAGACTTCAAACGGACTATATAGATCTTTACCAGATGCACTGGCCAGATACTTTAGTTCCCATAGAAGAGTCGCTACTAGCCTTTGATGAGCTTGTAAAAGAGGGCAAGGTTAGGTACATCGGAACTTCAAACGATAGTGCTTATGGACTAACAAAAGCAAATGAGACTTCAAAGAGACTTGAGATCTCAAGGTTTGAGTCCATCCAAAACAACTTCTCTTTAAATAATCCACGATTTTTAGATGAACTCTCTTTAGTTTGCCAAAAAGAGCAAATATCACTTCTGCCATACTCGCCCATAGCTGGTGGAGTTTTAAGTGGAAAGTATAACGGTGCATTTTACCCATCAGATGCAAGATTTAGTGAGTATCTTAAAAGCAAAGATCCCCGCACAAAAGCGCAAGGTACAAGATTTGTAAATGAAAAGTCACTTGCATCTACCGCAAAGTATATGGAGATAGCAAAGAGTTTAGACATAAGTCCAGTAACCCTAGCAGTAGCCTACTCAAAGCAGTTTGACTTTGTAGCATCTACCATCATAGGAGCAGTAAACGCAGAGCAATTAGATGACTCATTTGCAGCAATGGATCTAGAACTTAGTGATGAGGTGATGCAAAAGATAAAAATTATACAAGAAGAAATTATGTACCCGATGGGCTAAACACTATTTGTCTTTCTTGCTTTAAAGGCTATAATAAATAAAAATTATTTTTTATAAGGTCACACCAAATAATGGCAAAAGCAAAAACAAAACAAAAGTCTATGGAAGAGTCTCTTTGGGAGAGTGCAAATAAACTAAGAGGAACAGTAGAATCTAGCGAATACAAACATATAGTTTTAGGGCTCATCTTTTTAAAGTTTGTGAGCGATACTTATGAGGCAAGAAGAGAGCAACTTATAGCTGATGGTAAAGAAGCATTTGTTGATATGGTTGAGTTTTACACCATGGAGAATGTTTTTTATCTGCCTGAGATCTCTAGATGGTCATACATAAAACAACATGCCAAACAAGATGATATAGCTCTAAAAATAGACACAGCCCTCTCAACTGTAGAGAAAAACAATCCATCTCTAAAAGGTGCACTACCTGACAACTACTTCTCAAGACTAGGACTAGACGCAAGTAAACTCTCATCTCTCATAGACACCATCAACAACATCAACACCATACAAGACAAAGGTAGCGATATAGTTGGGCGTGTCTATGAGTACTTTTTAAGTAAGTTTGCCATAGCAGAGGGTAAAGGAAAAGGGGAGTTTTACACTCCAAAGTCCATAGTAAATCTCATAGCAAATATGATAGAACCATACAAGGGCAAGATCTACGATCCTGCTTGTGGATCTGGTGGTATGTTTGTGCAGTCTGTAAAGTTTATAGACGCTCACAATGGAAGCAAAAAAGATATATCTGTCTATGGACAAGAGTACACTGCAACAACTTACAAACTAGCCAAAATGAACTTAGCCATCAGAGGCATATCTGCAAATCTTGGAAGTGTGGCTGCTGATACATTTAGCAAAGATCAACACAAAGACCTAAAAGCTGACTTCATCATGGCAAATCCTCCTTTTAACCAAAAAGACTGGAGAGGTGTAAATGAGCTAGTAGATGATCCACGATGGAGTGGATACGAAACACCACCAACCTCAAACGCTAACTACGGCTGGATCCTTAACATGGTCTCAAAACTCTCACAAAATGGAGTAGCGGGCTTTATCCTTGCAAATGGAGCACTAAGTGGTGGCGGTGAAGAGTACAAGATCCGCAAAAAGCTCATAGAAAATGACATGGTAGAATCAATAGTGATTTTACCTAGAAATATGTTTTATACCACAGATATAAGTGTCACTCTTTGGATACTAAACGCCAACAAAAAAGAGAGAACTTTTGAGCAAAATGGTAGAACTAAAGTACATAGAGATAGAACAGATGAGATACTCTTTATGGATCTACGCCAAAAAGGTGTGCCATTTGAGAAAAAGTTTATAGAGTTTGATGAAGAGGCAATAGACGAGATCTCTTCTACTTACCACGCATGGCAAAATGAGGCCTATAAAGATGTATCTGAGTACTGCTACAGTGCATCTAAAGATGAGGTAGAGAAAAAAGACTTCTCACTAGTTCCTAGCAAATACATAGAGTTTGTAAACAGAGATGAGAACATAGACTTTGATGAGAAGATGAAAACACTTCAAAGTGAATTTAAAATTTTGTTAGAAGAGGAAGAAAAATCTAAAAAAGAGTTGCTTAAAGTGTTCGAGGAGTTGGGTTATGCCATCGACTAAGACTTTTGCCAATAGTTCAGATAGAGGCAGAACTTTATGAGAAGTAGTTATAAAAAGCTAGGTCAATTTATAAAACAAGTTAGTATTAAAAACACTAATCTTAAAGTCACAAAGCTTTTAGGTGTAAGTATCACTAAAAAGTTTATCCCATCTATTGCAAATACTATTGGTACTGATATGTCAAAGTACAAGATAGTCAAAAAAAATCAATTTACTTATGGATCTGTAACTTCACGAAATGGAGATAAAATATCTGTAGCATTACTTGAAGATGATGAAGCCATTGTTTCTACATCTTATACAGTTTTTGAAGTGACAGATAGAGAAAAGTTACTGCCTGAGTATCTTATGATGTGGTTTAGAAGAGAAGAGTTTGACAGATATGCCAGATTTATGTCACACGGAAGTACAAGAGAATCTTTTGGATGGGATGAGATGTGTGAAGTAAAACTCCCAATCCCATCGCTAGAAAAACAAAGAGAAATAGTAAGAGAGTACGAAACCATCACAGACAGAATAAAACTAAACGAAGAGCTAAACAAAAAGCTAGAAGAGACAGCACAAAGCATCTACAAAGAGTGGTTTGTAAATTTTGAGTTTCCAGATGAGAATGGCAAACCATATAAATCAAATGGTGGCGAGATGGAATACTCAGATGAGTTGGATATGGAGATACCAAAAGGATGGAAAGGTACTACATCTGAGAATGTAATGAACTTTACTACAGGAAAGTTAAACTCAAATGCAGCTATAGATAATGGAAACTTCCCTTTTTTTACTTGTTCAGCAGAAACTTTTAAAACAAATACATATTCGTTTCAATGTGAAGCAGTTTTACTAGCAGGTAATAATGCCAGTGCAATTTATCCATTAAAATTTTATAGAGGAAAGTTTGATGCATATCAAAGAACTTATGTCATTACAACTAATCATAATCAACTATCAAATGAACAAATATATTTAGTTGTCAAAAGTGAATTAGAAAATTTCAAAGGATTGTCATCAGGAACAGCGACAAAGTTTCTAACTATGCAGATATTAAATAATTTGCCTATAGTTTTAGCAAATGAATATATTGCAGAAAAGTTTTATAAACTTTTAAAACCAATCTTTGATCATAAATTAACTTTACAGCATGAAATTGAATTTTTAGTTGAATTTGATACTACTTTACTTTCAAAAATGGCAACTATTGAAGGCTAGATTATGAACAACTACACCCCACCATACACCATAACTTCAAAAACAATAAAACTTCAGTTTGCTCAACTTGCAAAAGCAAATCTTATGCTAAGAAAAAAGAACTGCATTAAAACTTTGGCAGGTACTTTGGAGATAGAGGGAAAATATAATGGCTAAACAAATCATAAATACAACAGCTCAAGAGTTTTCAAATTTTGTTATTTTTAAGATTGAAGATGCAAAAGTCAACATTGATGTTCTTTTTGAAGATGAGACTTTGTGGCTTACACAAAAAAAGATGGCAGAACTGTTTGATACTACACCACAAAACATAACTTTGCACCTCAAGAATATCTATGATGAACAAGAACAAAGTGAAAATACAACTTGTAAGGAATTCTTACAAGTTCAAAAAGAGGGTTCTAGAGAGGTAAAACGACAAAGCAAACACTACAACCTAAAAGCCATCACAGCAGTAGGATACAGAGTAAACTCTCATAGAGCTCTAGAGTTTAGAAGATGGGCTACAGGCATACTTGAAGAGTACATAGTCAAAGGGTTTGCTATGGACGATGAGAGACTAAAAGCGGTCAAACACTTTGGGCAAGATTATTTTGATGAGCAACTAGACCGTATAAGAGAGATACGACTAAGTGAGCGAAGATTTTATCAAAAAGTTACAGATATATATGCACTAAGTGCGGACTATGATAAAAATGATGCTCTAACAAGAGAGTTTTATGCAACGGTGCAAAATAAAATGCACTGGGCAATTACAGGAAAAACGGCAGCCGAGACTATCTACAGTGAAGCTGATGCTCAAAAAATATATATGGGACTAAAAACATGGAAAAAATCACCAGAGAAAAAGATACTCAAAGCTGATGTGACAATTGCTAAAAATTATTTAGATGAAGAACATATTGAGCAACTTAAACGAATAGTATCTGCATATTTGGATCTTGCAGAAGATAGAGCACTCAGAGGTATTGTTATGAATATGAAAGACTGGGTAGTGTTTTTAGATAAGTTTTTAGCACTATCAGACTACCCTATACTTTTAGATAATGGCAAAATATCGGCACTAGAAGCAAAACTAAAGGCTCATGCAGAGTATGAAAAATATAGAGTGATCCAAGATAGAGAGTACTTGAGCGACTTTGACAAACTACTACTAAATATGGAAGAGAAAAATGAGTAAGTTTACAGAAGAAAAACTAGAACGAGCGTTTATAGATCTACTAGAAGAGCAAGGTATTGGTTATCAACATGCCAAAGAGATAGAGCGAGATGATAGTGAGGTGCTTATAAGAGATGATCTAAAAAAGTACTTGCAAAGTAGATACAAAGCTGATGATATAACACAGAGTGAAATCACTCAAATCATAAGAAAACTCCAAAGCTATCCATCTAGTGACTTGTATGATTCTAATAAAACTATCATGAAGTTAGTATCTGATGGTTTTATATTTAAACGCGAAGATGCAAATGCTAAAGATATTCATATAGAGTTTATAAACTATGAGGATGTACAAACAAACAATTTTAAGATAGTAAATCAACTCGAAATAGTAGGCTATGAAAAACGCATCCCTGATGGAGTTCTTTATATAAATGGGTTTCCCTTAGTTGTGTTTGAGTTTAAAAGTGCCATACGAGAAGAGGCTACTTTGCACGATGCATTTGTGCAACTCACAACTAGATACAAAAGAGATATCCCAGAGCTTTTAAAATACAACGCTTTTTGTATCATAAGTGATGGAGTGAACAACAAAGCTGGATCTTTGTTTGCACCTTATGAGTTTTTTTATGCATGGAGAAAGATAACTGGTAACGAAGTGGATGTTGATGGTATAGACTCGATGTATAGTATGATAAAAGGGATGTTTAACAAAGAGAGACTTGTAGATATCATCCATAACTTTATCTACATGCCAGATAAATCAAAAAAAGATGAAAAGATAGTTTGTCGCTATCCACAGTACTACGCTACTAGAAAACTTTATGAAAACATAAAGCTACACCAAAAACCTCATGGCGATGGAAAAGGTGGTACTTACTTTGGAGCAACTGGTTGTGGCAAGAGTTTTACTATGCTCTATCTTACTCGTATGCTGATGAAGAGTGTTGCATTTTCTAGCCCAACCATCATACTCATAACAGATAGAACAGATCTAGATTCTCAACTAGCTCAACAGTTTGGCAGTGCAAAGGGCTTTATAGGTGATGATGGTGTGGTGAGTGTTGAGAGTCGTGAAGATTTGAGACAAAAACTTCAAGGTCTTCAAAGTGGTGGAGTTTTTCTTACAACTATTCATAAGTTTACAGAGGATCTGGAACTATTAAGTGATAGAACAAACATCATCTGTATATCTGATGAAGCTCACAGAAGCCAGATAAATCTAGACCAAAAAGTAAAAGTAACAAAAGATGGTGTGAAAAAAACTTATGGGTTTGCAAAGTACCTACACGACTCTTTGCCAAATGCTACCTTTGTAGGTTTTACAGGAACTCCTATAGATGCTACGCTAGATGTTTTTGGTGCTGTAGTAGATAGCTACACCATGACCGAATCAGTTAGAGATGAGATAACTGTTAGAGTTGTCTATGAGGGAAGAGCTGCTAAAGTGGTGCTAGATAACGCCAAACTCCAAGAGATAGAAAACTACTATGAAGAGTGTGCTAGTGCGGGTGCGAATGAGTACCAGATAGATAAAAGCAAAAAAGCCATCTCAAGTATGAGTACGATCTTAGGAGATCCAGATAGGCTTAGAGCAGTTGCACGCGACTTTGTAGAACACTATGAAAAGAGAGTGGGTGAGGGTGCTAGTATCAAGGGAAAAGCTATCTTTGTAGCTAGTAGTCGACCAATCGCTTATGCTCTTTACAAAGAGATAGTAGCACTACGACCAGAGTGGATGGAGAAAAAAGTCAGTGATGAGGAACTTAGTGAGAGAGAAAAAAAAGAGATACTGCCACTAGAAAAAATCAAAATGATTATGACTAGAAATAAGGATGATGAAAAAGAACTATACGATATGCTAGGTACTAAAGAGTATAGAAAAACACTAGATACACAGTTCAAAAATGAAAAATCAAACTTTAAAATTGCCATAGTAGTTGATATGTGGCTAACAGGGTTTGATGTACCATGTTTGGACACAATCTACATAGACAAACCCATACAAGAGCACAATCTTATCCAAACAATCTCAAGAGTAAATAGAAAGTATAAGTCAAAAGAAAAAGGGCTTGTAGTGGATTACATAGGCATAAAAACAGCTATGAATAAAGCTCTTAAACAGTTCTCACAGATAGATAGTCAAAACTTTGAAGATATAAATGCTTCCATAGTAATAGTAAAAGATCAGCTAGATCTACTAGCAAAACTTTTTCATAGGTTTGATACAAGTGGATACTTTAGTGGAACTCCCAGAGAGCAACTAGAGACTCTTAACGATGCGAGCGAATTTGTACAGCTTACTAAAGAGTTAGAATCTAGATTTATCTACATAGTAAAAAGATTGAAATCCGCTTACGATATAGCTTGTGGTAGTGAGGTTTTTACAGAAGATGAAAAAGATCATATACATTTTTATATGGCTATAAGAACAATAGTTCTCAAACTAACAAAAGGCGATGCTCCAGATACTGCGTCTATGAATGCGAAAGTCTCTTTGATGATAGCAGAAGCTCTTAAAAGCGATGGAGTTCAAGAGATATTTAAGCTAGGAAGTGAAGATGAAGCACAGATAGATATATTTGATGAAGACTATATCAACAAGATAGAAAAGATAAAACTACCAAACACAAAGATAAAACTACTACAACAACTACTCTCAAAAGCACTAGAGGATTTTAAAAAAGTCAACAAAACAAAGGCGGAAGATTTTTCTAAAAAGTTTACCTCTTTAGTGCAAAAATACAATGAGAGAAAAGAAGAAGATGTTTTAGTTAGCGGAGTTTTAGAAGATTTTACAGATGAGATAATAGATCTTTACTATGAGCTAAAAAAAGAAAAAGACTCATTTAAAAGTATGGGCATAGATTTTGAAGAAAAAGCATTTTATGATATTTTAAAATCTATTGCCAAGAAGTTTGATTTTGCTTACCCTGAAGATAAATTACTTTTACTAGCAAGAGAAGTCAAAAAAATTGTAGATGATAAAG
>NZ_JALOAN010000048.1 GCF_023228785.1 Sulfurimonas sp. | reverse complement strand
AAGCCTTTTATACTTTTCAAACCCTCAAGAGATCCTGAATCAAGTTCAGGATGACGGGTTGTGGAGTTCAGGATGACGAAGTCGCGTCATTGCGGGCTTCCCTCTACGTCATTGAATCCCAACATTTCCGTCATTCAAGGTCCAACATTTCCGTCATTGCGGGCTTGACCCGCAATCTCATCAGGGTTTAAAACTTATTCAGACACCATTTTTTCCTTTTTCGCTGCTATTCTTATATAGATATGCAGTATCTCTATAGCTGCTGGAGTTATTCCACTTATGTTCATCGCAGCTTGTAAGGTTGGCGGATTGAAAGTTTCTAGTTTTTCTATTATCTCGCTTGAGAGTCCACTAACTCGTTTAAAGTCGAAGTTCTCTGGGATAGCAACTTTTAGATACTTTTTCATTCGCGAGATCTCTAAAGATTGTTTCTCTACATATCTCGCATATTTTGCTTCTACAAAGATCTCTTCTTTTATATAGTCATCATAAATTTCAAGATCTGGAGCGATTTTTAACATCTTACTTACATCAAAACTCTTTCTTGCAACGAGTTGAGCAGCACTTGCTATATCTTTGATAGGTGCTTCATCCATTGACTCTAAAAAGGCTATAAACTCTTTGTTTGGAGTAAATTTTGTATCTTCTAAAAGTTTTGCACCATCTTTTATCTGCTTATCTTTAAGTTTAACACTCTCATAAAATTCATCACTTAAAAGCCCCAAAGCGTGTCCATAGTGACTCAGTCTTGTATCCGCCGACTCCTCACGCAAAAGAAGTCTATACTCCGCACGAGATGTAAACATACGGTAAGGTTCATTTGTTCCTTTTGTTACTAAATCATCGATCAAAACACCTATATAAGCCTCATCACGTCTTAAAATAAGTGGCTCTTTATCTTGGAGTGAAAGAGCTGCGTTGATACCAGCCATAATACCTTGAGCTGCTGCTTCTTCATAGCCCGTAGTTCCGTTGATTTGACCTGCTAAATATAGTCCACTCACTTTTTTAGTCTCAAGCGAATGTTTTAGTTCACGGGGATCTACAAAGTCATACTCTATAGCGTATCCATAACGAACTATCTTTGCATTCTCAAGCCCTTTTACTGACTTTATCATTTCACGCTGTACTTCTGGTGGAAGAGAAGTTGAGAGACCATTTATATAGCACTCTGTATTGTCTATGGTTTGTGGTTCTATAAAAAGATGATGTCTATCTTTGTCTGCAAACTTACTTACTTTGTCCTCTATGCTTGGACAATATCTTGGACTTTTTCCTGCTATTTGACCAGTAAAAAGTGGTGCTCTGTAAAAGTTTGAAGAGATAATCTCATGAGTTTTCTCGTTTGTGTAGGCTATAAAACAAGGAAGTTGTTTTTTTGTAGCACGAAAATTCTCTCTGTTTGTGCGAAAACTAAAAGGGCTTGGAAGCGCGTCTCCACCTTGTTCTTCCATGTTTGAAAAATCTATAGTTGAGCTATCTACTCTTGCACAAGTACCTGTTTTTAGACGTGCAATATTTAAGCCACAATCATCTTTAAGAGAAGCACTTAAACTCTCGCTTCTCTCTTCTCCATAGCGCCCACCTTTTTTTTGAATTTCACCTACGTGAATAATCCCATTTAAAAATGTTCCTGAGGTTACGATCACTCTTTTAGCTTTGTACTCATTTAGTAGATCTGTTCTTACGCCTTCTACTTTTAGTGAGCCTGAATCCTCGCTTCCTACGATTAAAGACTCTGCTGTTTCTTGTGCTAAGTGTAAGTTTGGAGTGTTAAGCACTACATTTCTAGCAATAATTTTATACTTATCCATGTCAATCTGAGCACGAGATCCACGAACTGCAGGACCCTTTGTATGGTTTAAAATTCTAAACTGGATCCCAGCTTCATCAGTTATAAGCGCCATCTCACCACCAAGTGCATCTATCTCACGAACAAGATGCCCTTTTGCAAGACCACCAATAGCGGGGTTACAGCTTGTTGCACCGACATTTTCTGCTAACATCGATATCATAAGGGTTTTGTTACCCATTCTTGCACTCACAAGTGCTGCTTCTATGCCAGCGTGTCCACCACCGATAACTATTACATCATAATTCATCAAAATTTTTCCTATCACTTTTGCATCGTAAGCGCAATTTTAGCATTTTTGAGTATTATTTGCATACTAATATATAGAATTCCTTAAGGTATTTTAAAAATGAATAAAAATACAAAAGATATGTTTGAAGATTATGTTCCTGAGATTTTAGAGTTTGATGAAGAGGTCGATGGATGCGATGAACATAAGATTAGAGACGAACATTTAAATACAAAAGAAGAACTTTTAAAAGCTATCCAAAAGAAACAAGCTAACAAAAGAGTTTATAGACATCCTATTAGAACTGAAAATGAGGACACATGATAAAAAAAGCACATCAAGCGTACAATAGTGGAGACTTTTTAAGTGCATTTGAACTCTACCATGAGTTAGTAGAGCAAAACAGTGCTGAAGCTATGACATCTCTAGGCTTTATGTACCAAAATGCAAAAGCTTGTGAGCAAAACGATGCAAAAGCGCTAGAACTTTATGAAAAAGCAAGCCTCCTTGAGCATCCTTTGGCTTTTTTTAACCTTGCTATTTTATATATGAATGGTCTTGGCGGAGTTGAGCATGACCAGTTTAAGGCGCATGATTTATATATGCAAGCTGCTGTAAGAGAAGTTGTTCCTGCAATGTATGAGGTGGCTTTGATGTTAGAACGTGGGCTTGGATGTTTGCAAAACTTTTCTGAGGCCGCTTTTTGGTATGAAGAGGGTGCAAAAAGAGGTCATTTGGAATCTTTTAATAACCTAGGTGTTTTATATAAAGATGGTCACGGGGTTATACAAGATGAGGCAAAATGCTTTATCTGCTTTTCTCGCGCAGCTGATGGTGGTTTGGCTGAAGGACTTTACAACTTAGGTCAACTCCACGATCAAGGTATAGGATGCGAGATAGACCATGACAAGGCACTAGAACTTTGCAGACAAGCGGCTTTTAAGGGTCATGAAAAAGCAAAAGAGATTATTAAAAATCTGCAAGAAGATGGACAAATAGTCTTTTGATGAAAACAAGGATAACTAAATGTTTACAGGACTCATAAGAGAAATAGCAAGAGTTAAAAGTTTTACAGGAGAGAGGCTTTGTATATCATCAAAATATAAGCCAAAACTAGGCGACTCCATAGCAATAAACGGAGCTTGTTTAAGTGTTGTAGAGATACAAAGTGATGGTTTTTGTGTTGAACTCTCAAGAGAATCACAAAAAGTTTTAGCTACACAAAACTATAAAAATGAAGTCCATATAGAGCCAGCTATGATGATGGGAGACAGATTTGAAGGTCATGTAGTTCAAGGTCATATTGACGCTATAGGAACTGTAAATGAGATAAAACAAAGTGGTAACTCTTATGATGTTTTCATAGAGATAAGTAAAGAGTTTATCCCCTTTATCGTACCAAAAGGATCTATAACCATAGATGGAGTGAGTCTTACTGTAAATGATGTTGGAGTTGATAGTTTTAGACTAACAATTATCCCTATAACGATGAGAGAGACTCTTTTTAAAAACTACCGCAAAGGCACAAAAGTAAATGTTGAGACCGATATGTTTGCAAGATATGTCTCACACATCATCTCACATCAAAAAAGCGCTAGTTCTAGTGTTTCTTGGAATGACATAGACTCCATCTCTGCAAGGTACTAAGCTCTCAAAATATCTCTGGCTCCAACGCTCTTCTCTGGCTCCAACGCTCTGCGTAGGAGTCTATATATGTACTACAACTCAGGCATATATGAGTTTTCACGCGGAGTATGGGAACTAGTTCGAGATGTGAGGCTTTAGCTTCACCTAATCTCTCAATGGCTTCGCATCAGGGTTGCAAGAGATCTTGTGCTCCATATCTACTAACTCAAAATCTTTAAGATCTACTCTTGAGGCTATAGTTGCATCTCTTATCTCTTCTTGTTTATTTATATAGATCTTAAAACCATTTTCATAGAGCGCTAATCTTGTGGCTAGTGCTATTGAATATGTGCTTAAAATGCCACTTTTTTTCATGGAAGATGCGATATCTTTAAAGTACTCCCTAGTCCAAAGAGCATGGTTAACTTTTGGCGAAAACGCATCTTGATAGACTATGTCAAACTTCTCTTTAAAACTCTTAACATACTCCCTTGCATCTCCTATAAATATCTCTATATGAAAATTATCATCACTATAGATCTTGTTGGTTGAAAGTTCATCTATGATATCTTTAAACTCATCAAACGCCTTTGGATAAGTAAATTTCTTCAGTGAATCAATAAGATCTAGATCTAACTCAGGAGAGTAAATATTTAAACGTTGAGTTAAGGAATTTTGTTTATGATAGTAGAGCGAGGCAAGAGTGTTAAACCCAAGTCCAAAACAGATATCTAAAATATTTACTTCATCTCTGTTTTGCATTTGACTCATAGTTGGAATAATATGTTTTAAAAGAGATTCTTTTAAGGCGCCATCTTTAGTAGAGTGATAATGTTCATCATACTCTTTTGAGTAAGCTGTAAATGAACCATCATCGCTTAAAGTAATTTCGTGAAGGGAGCTATTAAATTTGTGCATAAAATCGAAATAAACTTTTAATAAGCTAACTCGTGAAGCTCTTTAAATAGGTATGCTTCTATGATATCTTCTATATTTCTTTGGGTGTGAGCTACTAAGACCATCATGTTTTTTTCCATAAATGGCCAAACATATTCATTGTCATCTATCACAACTGCGCACTCACTTAAATTTGTAAAGCTATCTTTGTCTGTTGAGTGATTTGTCTCTACTAACTGCCCATTCTCTACTAAGATCTGAGTCCAAACTTTGGCGTCATCAATCTTAGTTAGTGATGATGAGTTTACATCATCACTGCTCATTGGTAGAAGGATATACATACTACTCTTCTACCTTTGATAGATCAAGTGCAAGTGCATCATTGTCCATAATATCTATGTCCTTGCGCAAAACTGCTTTTGCTATCTCTTTTGCATCACTTAGTGAGTGCATCTTATAAGTTCCGCACTGATAAATATTTAACTCTGGGATATCTTTTTGCTCTTTTACTTCTAAGATATCTTTCATTGAGTCTTCCCAAGCTTTTGCAACTATCTCTTCATCTGGCTGACCTATAACACTCATGTAAAAACCTGTTCTACATCCCATAGGCGAGATATCTATAATCTCTGTTTTTTCTGAGTTTAAATGATCTCTCATAAAACCAGCGAATAGGTGCTCTAAAGTATGAATACCTTCTGATGAAAGTGTCTCTTCATTTGGCTTTACAAAGCGCAAATCAAAAACTGTGATATCATCTCCGCCTGGAGTCTTCATCCCCTTAGCACGTCGCACTGCAGGAGCTGGCATAATAGTGTGATCTACTGTAAATGAGTCAAGTAATGGCATGGTTATTATTTCCTTAATTTTATTGACACCATTCTATCGTTTTTAGATTTATTTATATTGAAGTTGGAAGATTAGATTTTAAATTTGTGAGGTTATGGTTTGCCAAACCGCAAAAGAATTTTTGAAATTAGTAAAAAGTTTTAGATTTGGTGCAGATTGTGCCTAACTCTAAAAAAGGCTAGGCTGTAGCCTGCCATTTTGAGTTAGGTGCAAGGTGTACCGAAGCTAGAATCTTTTAAACTCTTGCTTCTTCGCGGCGTTGTAGATACGCCCAGTTATCGTCGATACGCTCTTGCCACTCTTTAATTAAGTACTTATACTGATCTTTAAAAAGGTGCTTAAAACGACCTTGTGCAGCAAGGTAATCCTCTACTGGAACTATATTTTTAGGTCTATATGTGATGTTTAACTCTCTACCATCTATGATCTCATATAGTGGGAAAACTAGTGAATCAGTTGCTAAATCAGCTATAGTCATAGTATCTTTAGGGTCAAATTTCCACTCTGTTGTACATGGAGAGGCAGCGTTTATAAACACTGGACCATCAACTGCAAAACCGTGTTGGATTTTTTTAACCATATCTTTCCACTTGTTTGGAGAAACTTGCGCTGAGTATGGAATATGGTGTGAAGCCATGATAGAAACCATATCTTTTTTATTTCTCTTCTCACCATAACTTACACGACCAGCTGGTGAAGTAGTAGCACTTGCACCTATTGGAGTTGAAGATGATCTTTGTCCTCCTGTATTTGCATAAACTTCATTGTCCAAAACAACATGCATCATATTGTGACCACGTTCCATACATCCAGAGATCCACTGAAAACCGATATCATAAGAAGCACCATCACCTGCAAAAGATACAAATTTAGGGTTACGATCTGGTTGCTTTAGGCGACCTTTATTCTTAAGAGCCTTGTACATAGCTTCAGCACCTGCAACTGCAGTAGAGCCATTTTCAAAACCGATATGAATCCATGAAGCATCCCAAGATGTATATGGATAAACTGCTGTACAAACTTCTAAACAGCCTGTTGAAGCAGATAGAACTAAGTCATCGTTTGTTGCGTTTAAAACTTCACGAACGATAATAGAGTGTGCACAACCAGGGCATAAAAGGTTCGCACCTTCAAAGCGATCTGCTGATGTTGAGAACTCTTTTAAGTTTTTTATTTTTTTCATTTCACTCATAGTATTCTCCTATAAATATGATAGTTTCGGTCCACGAACACCGATAAACTGTTGTAATGGAGTTGTTACTTTACCAGCATCAACATTTGCCTGAAGCTCTGTGAAGAGATCTACTAAATGAGCCTTAGTTAAATCGCGACCACCTAAACCATAAACATATCCTGAAAGAAGTGCTTTTGTGTCAGTATTAAATAGTGATCCAGCGATTTCATTAAACAGCATACCAGGTGCACCATTTGGAGATGATCTATCAAGCGCAGCTATAGCTTTAATATCTTTTAATGCATCTCTAATTTGCTCAAAAGGAAATGGTCTAATAACACGAATGCCGATAACACCTGCTTTGATACCTTTTTCTCTCATCTCTCCTGCAACTTCACGAGCAGTCTCAACTGAAGATCCAAGACATACAACACATACATCTGCATCTTTTGTTTCATACTCTTCTACGATGTTGTATTTGCGACCTGAAAGTTTTTCAAAATCATCGAAAACTTCTTGAATCTTTGGTAGTACTTTTGTCATAAGGTCATTATGTTGACGAGCCTTATGCTCAAAATGCCAGTCTTCTTCTGTTTGTACACCGTGAGTTACTGGATGTTCAAAGTCAAGCATATCATTCATCGGTTTATAGTCACCAACAAAATTGTAAGCAGCATCATCTGTTAGTGTTGTAACACCTTGAGCTGTATGAGAAGTCATAAATCCATCTTGATGAACCATAGCAGGAAGTCTTATATCATGATCTTCACTAACTCTAAATGCTATAAAGTTTAAGTCATAAGCATTTTGCGGGCAATAAGAGTCAAACTGAATCCAACCGCTATCACGACCAAGATACATATCTGAGTGATCTCCATTTACATTTAGTGGAGAAGCTAGTGCACGGTTAACTACATTTAGTACGATTGGAAGACGCATACCTGATGCTTGATAGAGTGTCTCAACCATCAAAGCAAAACCTTGAGAAGATGTAGCAGTTGCAACACGACCACCAGCAGCAGCAGCACCAATACAGCCACTCATTGCAGCATGCTCAGACTCAACCATAACAAATTCACCCTCTATATAGTTGTCTGATAAAAACTTTGCATATCCTTCAACAATAGGAGTTGATGGAGTAATTGGGTAAGCAGCAACCACATCAATTTGACACTGTCTTAAAGCTTGAGCAGCTGCAAAGTTACCATCCCATACTTCTATGTCGTTTAATTCCATTTTATCAAATGCCATTATTATTTCTCCTCATTTTTTGCAGGCCATGATGCTATCTCTGCCTCTTCATCTGCTTGTTCTGGAAACATTAGTAATGACTTAGGATTTGTTGGACAAACCTCAACACAAATTCCACAGCCTTTACAGTGATCCATATCTATACCTATCATCTTTTTATCTCTTGCGATAATAGAAACATCTGGACAATAAACCCAGCAAAATTGACAATCAATGCAGTAATCTTTGTTAAAAATCGGCTTAATAAGTCGCCAATCAGCTACACTCGCAGTATATGAGCTATTCTCTGAATAGTCACGATCCATTTGAGGAGTTCCTGCAATATCATCAATACTTCCATCAAAAGAACGAAGCATAGCCCCTATTTCAAATTCATCCCATCCTTTTTTTGCCATCATAAGCTCCTTATTTCACTTCATCAAAAGCACGTTGAATTGCAACCATATTTGCATCAACGATCTTTTGTGGTAGTTTTGCAAGAATTCTTTTCATGCTGTCTTTAAAAAATTCTATATCATACATCTTAGATACTTTCATAAATGCACCTAACATTGGAGTATTTGGAATAGGACGACCAATAGTTTCATTTGCAATAGTAATACAATCAACGGTATAAACTTCTTTGCCCTCTAACCTAGGTTGAGCTTTTATAAGCTCCTCTTTACTTAGATGAGTAGTTATTATGTATTTTGTACTATCTTTATGATTTATAGTAACATCAGTTGTAAACACTAATGCAGGGTCGATGACAAATACAAAGTCTGGTTTCATATACTTTTCATGATTCATAATCATCTTATCGTCAACACGATTATACGCCGTCATCGCTGCCCCACGCTTTGCAGATCCATAAAATGCAAAAGCTTGTACATGTTTACCAGTTGTAGAAATTACATCTGCTAAACCCTTTGCCCCCGTTACAGCGCCTTGTCCAGCACGACTATGCCATCTAATTTCTAGCATAAGTTCTCCTTCTTTTCAATTACAGTAAGAATTTTTTAGTTCTATTGGTATGTATTTTAGAGAAGTTGCTCTTAAATACAGCTTGAGTCTGTGCACTTTTTTAACAACTAGTACAAATATATCTAATTTACTTATTTTTAAGGTACTCAACTGCTTCTAAAGCATCACTAAATATCACATTTGTATGCTCTTTTAGGGCTTCAAAAGCATCATAGCCACTCAAAACTCCAATGGAGTTTACTTTTGCAGCTTTTGCACTTATGAGGTCTAACTTTGTATCACCTATCATCCAGATATTTTCGTCACTCTTCCCAAGTACTTCTAGAGCTTTTATGATAGGCTCTGGATCTGGTTTTGGATGTTCTACATCTTCACGACCTATAAGAACTTCAAAGTGTTGCATTAGCTCAAAATGCTCCATCAAAACCTTAGAATACGCTCCTGTTTTAGTCGTAACTATGCCTAATGTTGCAAACTCACTTGCCAGGACTACTGCTTCTCTAGCATTTTGCAAAAGTATGGTTTTTTGAGTAGATATCTTTCTATAGTTTTCTCTATAGGTATCAACAAAATCCCAAACACGGCTTTTCTCAACTCCTAAATCAGCAAACATTATATCTAGTGGATAACCTATAAGTGCAGTTATTTGTTCATCTTTTGGATGTGGATGATTATGTGTTTTAAAAGAGTGGTGAAAACTCTCAACTATAGCCTCAGTTGAGTCTATTAGCGTTCCGTCTAAATCAAAAAGTATTATCAATTTTTCTCCCATTTTATATAATTGTGCCAAATGCCACTTGCACTTGGTTCAATATTTTTTATATTTTTATTTACTGTTGTTATTGAGTTTGGTATGTATAAAAAGAGGTAAGGATTGTCTTTTACTATCATTGCAAACATCTCTTGCCAAAGTTTTGCTAACTCTTCTCTATCTATCATACTTTGTGAAATTTCTATCATTTTATTAAGTTTCTCGTTTTTATATCCTGTTAGATTAAAACCACTTTTTCTGTCATTATCACTATGCCAAAAAACATATGGATCTGGAGTAGGAGAGAGTCCCCAACCCAAAAGTACACTATCAAACTTGTTTGGAAACACAACCATATTTAAAAAAGCTTGCCACTCCATAACTCTAAGCTTTACTACAACTCCAGCTCTCTTTAGTTGGTGTTGTATGATCTGTGCAGCATATGGCCTAATAGCACTAGCATTTGATGTAACTATCTCAAATTCAAAAGGATTTCTCTCATCATATCCAACTTCTTTTAGTAACTTTTTTGCCTTTTGTATGTCTTGTGTTGGTGCTTTTACATCTGCGTTGAAAGCTTTGGTTTTTGGCAAAAATGGACCTGTACAAACCTTAGCATGACTAAAAAAGAGAATATCTACTATCTCTTGCCTATCGATGGCTAAAGAGAGAGCTTCTCTAACTCTTGGATCTTGAAACTTCTCTAACCTTAGGTTAAATCCCAAATAGGTGTAAGAGCGTGAAATGTTTTCATGGATATCAAACTTCTCAAAAAAATCAGGGCTTAGTTGTCTCTCAAACTGCATAGGCTCTATACTTCCTACATCAAGAGCTGATGACTTTAACATCAAAAAGCGTGTCATTGGATCTGCTATGATGCTAAATGAGATCTTATCTATCTTTGCTCTTCCTTCAAAGTAGTCATCAAAAGCTGTAAGTATAATGTTTTTAGAGTGTTCAAGTTGATGAAGTTTATATGGTCCTGTGCCTATTGGGTCAGTGTTGAACTTTGAGTTCATAAGACTCTCTTCATCCTTTAAGATATGCTCTGGAAGTATGCCCATCATCCACACCTCAAGAGCTTTAAAATATGGTTCATGGTAAGTTACACGAAGCGTAAAATCATCTACCATTTCAACACTCTTTACAAACCTAAAATCTGAACTATATGGAGAGACTACTTGTGGAGATATGAGGATCTTGTGGGTAAAGAGAACATCTTTTGCACTAAATTTTTGACCATCGTGCCACTTTACATTTTTGCGAAGTTTAAAGATGAGTGTTGTCTCATCAACAAAGTAAAACTCCTCTGCTAGATCTCCAACAATTGCAGTTGCATCTTTGTCAAACTTTACAAGTCCGTTAAACAAAAAAGATGAGATCTCTGATGAGCTAGAATCCGTTGCAAGAAGCGGATTTAGCCTTGAGGGGTTTGTGGATGTTGCTAGTTGCAGAGTTGATGCAAAAATGTTAACAGATAAAAAAACAAGCAACAAAAATTTAAATAACATATCTTTTAGTTTATCACTTTATCGTTGATGCTAAGAACTCCAGCATTTAACTTAACTTCAAAGATAAGATTGTCCTTTTCCTCTTTTACAAATGAAGCTGCCAGTCCAGTAAGTGGCGCATTTTTATTCACAAGTACGAAAAAGTCTTTTGATAGTTTTAGAGTTGATGCTAGGTTTATATTTTTTAGTATCTCTTTGGGTGATGATTTTAAATTTTGCTCTAAATTTGGATCTTCGTTTAGTGTCATTCTTGCCATAAAGCTAAAACCATCTACAGGCTCTTCATTGTCAAGTGTGATTTTGTTTATGGACATATCAGGGATACTCAAAGATAGTCCTTTTGAGAGAAGTTTTGTAACAACTCTTTGAAGTTTTTGCTCAAAATCTGGAGAGTTAGTAACACTTGCATGTGAAGTTAAAACTCTAAGTTCTTCGTATGAATCTTTGTCAACTCCAGTTAAAGATATATCATAGTTAATGTCACTTACCTTTATGCTTGTTGCATCTTTAGTATTTATATCCATTCCCTTGAGTGACATTTTTGTATAAAACTCTCCATCTTTTCCTTGAACATTTGATGATACATTTACTTTAAAATCATTTAACGATGCACTTGTGTTTTTCCTTTGTTGCTCTTTTAAAAGGAAGGAAAAACTCTTTAAAGAGGCACTTGATGCATATGTACTTTGAGACTCAAACGTAGATGCAGATTTTAAATCTTGTGCTTTAAAGGAGATAGTTTCTTCATTTGCTTTGTCAATTATATCTAGAGTAATATTTGATATATTCGTTTGAAGACTCTTTGGAGCGATAAGTGGTCCTTCTCCATAATAATTTGCACTTAGAAGTTTAAATATCATCTCATTACCATTGTCAAAAACATATTTCTCATCTATATCTTTTATAAAACCGTCAAAAATATCTTCAGAGATATGATAATTCATATGATAAAGCACACCTTTTGCTTGAAGAAGTTTATCTACATAGTTATAGAAGTTTGTGCTCTCTTGTTTTAACGCTTGTTCTAACTCTTGCGGAAGTGTTATTGGGTAGATATCAAGAACGACTTTAGAACTTATTGGAAAGTTGCTATACTCTACATCTACTCCAATAGTAACACCACCAATAGCTGCTTCAACATATGGAGGTAGTTGTGCATCTGAGTACTGGTTTATAAACTTTATAAACTTTGGTGCATCTCTTAGTATGAACTCATAATGGTTTTTTGTATTAAGGTAGCTTGAGTATGAAGTTTCGTTTTGTATCTCAATTCCATTTGCACAAAAGAGGTCAATTTTTTCTTTTAGTGTTTTTTGGGCTACACTATTGCCGACGATAGGAAGAAGAGCTGCAACTCCAACAAGTAAAACTAATCCGATAAGAAATTTTTTCATAGACTACCTTTTTTAAAATTGAGGTATTATATATGAACTATGTTTAATGGGAGTTTTTGTTTATAAGTATGTTGTAAAAAGTGAGGTTTTATTTGGAACCCCGAACAAGTTCGGGGCTTTGTAGTAAAGGAGTGATTAACGCTTAGAGAATTGGCGAGAACGACGAGCTTTACGCTTACCTGGCTTCTTACGCTCAACAACTCTTGAGTCACGAGTCATCATGCCAGCTGGTTTTAAAATAGCTTTAATTTCAGGGTTAAAAGATACTAATGCACGAGAAATAGCGTGACGAAGAGCATCTGCTTGACCACCAAAACCACCACCTAAAGTAGTAGCTACAATGTCAACTGAAGTCTCTTGCTTTGATAAAGCGAGTGGTTGCTTAACACGAAGTTTCTTAGCTTCAAGTCCACCTAACCATGCGTCTAGTGAAAGACCATTGATCGTGATGTTACCTGTTCCTGGAGTTAACCATACTTTTGCGATTGACGCTTTACGGCGTCCTGTTGCATAAATTTTTGCCATCTGCTTGTCCTTACTTTGCTATTTGTGCAGTGTGTGGATGAGTATC
>NZ_JALOAN010000047.1 GCF_023228785.1 Sulfurimonas sp. | reverse complement strand
AGATAAAAACTCTGACAGAGAAGTTTCCTGATGGTCAGATTGTTATCAAAGTTGATGGCGAGATAGCAGCTTGTGCTCTTTGTATAATAGTTGATTATGATAAATTTTCACATCATCATACATATAGCCAAATCACAGGAGATTATACTTTTAGTACTCATGATGATGATGGAGATATTTTATATGGCATCGATGTTTTTGTAAAACCAAGGTTTAGAGGGCTTCGTTTAGGGCGACGTTTGTATGACTATAGAAAAGAGCTTTGTGAAAAACTAAACTTAAAAGGCATAGCTTTTGGTGGAAGGATCCCAAACTATCACAAATATGTAGATGAGATCTCGCCAAAAGAGTATATAGAAAAAGTAAAAAGAAAAGAGATAGATGATCCTGTACTAAACTTTCAGATCTCTAATGACTTTCATCCATCTAAAATCTTAAAAGGCTACTTAGAAGGAGATTCAGACTCTGGAGAGTTTGCAGTACTTCTTGAGTGGGATAATATCTACTATGAGCGTCCAAATAAAAAAGCGACAACAAAAAAGAAGATAGTTCGTTTAGGCTTAGTACAGTGGCAGATGAGATCTTACTCTAACCTAGACGAGTTGATGCAACAAGCGGAATACTTTTTAGATACAGTCTCAGGATATCGTTGTGATTTTGCGCTTTTTCCAGAGTTTTTCAACGCACCACTAATGGCTGTAAACAACCACATGTCAGAACCAGATGCCATAAGAGAGCTAGCAAAACATACGCAAAATATAGTCAAAAGATTTTCTGAACTCTCTATCTCTTACAACATAAACATCATCACAGGAAGTATGCCAGAGATGAAAGATGGAGATCTCTACAATGTTGGGTATTTGTGCAGAAGAGATGGAAGTACAGAGAGATATGAGAAGATTCATGTGACTCCAGATGAGGAGAAGATCTGGGGAATGCAAGGTGGAAGTGGTCTTAAGACTTTTGATACGGACTGTGGAAAGATAGGGATACTCATATGTTATGATGCTGAGTTTCCAGAACTTAGTCGTTTGCTTGCAGAAGAGGGAATGGATATTCTTTTTGTACCATTTTTAACAGATACGCAAAATGGATACTCTCGCGTAAGACTATGTTCTCAAGCTCGTGCGATTGAAAACGAGTGTTATGTGGCATTGGCTGGGAGCGTTGGAAATCTACCCAATGTACATAACATGGATATACAATTTGCACAATCAGCAGTATTTACACCATGTGATTTTGCATTTCCTACCAACGGGATCAAAGCAGAAGCCATAGCAAATAGTGAGATGGTTCTCATCGCAGATGTTGACATAGACTTGCTAACTGAGCTTAACACCTTTGGAAGTGTAAGAAACTTAAACGATCGAAGAAAAGATATTTTTGAAGTTGTAAAAAAATATTAAAATTAAAATAAGGTAAAAAAATGAAAAATAAAATTGTATTAATAACAGGTGCTAATGGCGGGTTAGGACGTATTTTTGTAGAGAAGATTTTAAAATCAAATCCAAAGAAAATCTATTGTTCAGCAAGAGATCTTAGCAGTTTGCAAAAGATCAAAGAGTTGAGTGATATTGTAGAAGTCATAGAATTAGACATCGCATCAAAAGAGTCCATAGATAAAGCAGTAGCAAAGATAGACAAGCTTGATATTCTTATAAATAATGCTGGAGTAAACTCAAATACAAAGATATTTGATGATAGTTTTATAGATCTAGAAGTGAACTTAAAAGGAACTAGTAACTTAACAAAAGCACTTTTTGAAAAACTAAAAAGCTCAAAAGGCATGGTTGTAAATGTTACTTCAGTATTGGCGCTAGTTAATCTTCCCGCCTTAGGAAGCTACTGCGTTTCAAAAAGTGCATTGCACTCACATACACAAGCATTAAGAGCTGAGTTTGGGTTATTTGGTGGAGAAGTTTATGAGGTGCTTCCTGGACCTATTGATACAAAAATGACAGAGGGCTCTGCAATGCCAAAAACAAGTCCGCAAGATATTGTAGATGCGACTTTAAATGCAATTAAAAATAAAGTTTATGAGATCTATCCTGATGGGTTTGCACAAATGATTAGACAAAGACTTCAAGATGAGCCAGAGAAGGTTATAGAAGAGTTTGCTATGAGCATTCAAGGATAGAGAAAAGTTCTTTAAAAAATATCAAGAATTATAACTAGATTGTAATAGCATCATAATTTAAAATTAAGATACTGTAGTATGTCAAAAAAAATCGGAGAAAGTATGAAAAAAATTATAATTGGGTTATTTGTATCATTGATGCTTGTTGGATGTAGTTCAACAGCTGAGCCAGAACAAGCAGTAGAACCAAAATTAGTAGTTGGTAAAAGTTTATCAGATATAGCGTTAAATGATCAGTTTGAAAAAGCACATAAGGTAGGTGCATCTACAAAAAAAGTAATATTCGCATTTTCTAAAGATATAGCACATACATGTAATGACTTTTTTGTAACACAGTCTCCTACATATTTGAGTCAAAATGATACACAGTTTGTAGCAGATGTAAGTGCAGCACCTTCGCTAATAAGAAGTATGTTTATATTACCAGGGCTTAAAGACTTTAAACACACAGTTTTACTACTTGACGATAAAGAAAAAGCAGCACCTTACAGATCAGAGATGAATACTGAAAAAATAGTTGTTGTATACGTTGAAGATGAATTAATTACAAAAATAGTAACTCTTAGCTCAGAAGATGAGCTTAAAAACGTTATAGAAGCTAAGTAGCTTCTGTAACAAACCTCTCTTAGTGAAGTTTTAAAATCAAAGTCTATTGTTTAACAGAGTGAAGTAAAGATTATAGTTTTTGTGATAGAATTATATTAATACAAAATATATAGGAATCTTTATGGAAAATCAGACAAACTTAGATAAATTAAACGATAAAATATCTCAAATACTACAAAGCTATAACTCCTTAAAAGAAGAAAATAAAACTTTTCGCACAGATCTCATAACGCTTAGAGCCGAAAACCAAGCTAAAGATATAGAAATAGAAAAACTAGTAGAAGCAAATCTAATGAAAGATTTAGAGATAGAAGAGATAGTTGAAAAAATAGAAAGTATCTTAGGGTAAAGAGATGAGTAAAAAGATAGGTTTACTTATAGGAGGTCGACGTTTTGACGTTGATGTAGAAGATAGTTTTGCACCTTTTTTAGAAAAAAACATGGCAAAAGACTTTAATAAAGATGGAAATAACGACTTAAAAAAACTACTTCATGCTTATGTGAGAAGAACGCATGAGCTTTATTTACAAGAAAAAAAGATAGAAGATTTACTCAGCAAAACAGAACTCTAATTTTAAATAGTTGCCATTTTATAATAGTATAAGCTAGAATGGCTATAATTTCATCCTCTTTAAATAAGAGAATGGTGTGCGCTCGTAGCTCAGCTGGATAGAGCACTGGTTTGCGGTACCAGCGGTCACACGTTCGAATCGTGTCGGGCGCACCATACTTTCTTAAAAATTATTTCCCACAAATTTAATTCTTAATTTTTTGATTTTATCAAATAACATCTCTTTTGTCATGTTTATTTGCTTCGATTCATTAACATATCGCGGAATAGAGCAGTTCGGTAGCTCGTCGGGCTCATAACCCGAAGGTCACAGGTTCAAATCCTGTTTCCGCAACCAAAACTAAATCCTTTATTTATAGGTTTTATAACAACATTTTTAAACAATTTAACTAAACTTATACATCGTATCATTAAGCTACATTAAACACTTTTAGGACCCGTCAACTTGTTATTTCCCTATTGTTAAATGATTTAATAACATTAAAATAAAGGAAAACAGATGTCAAATCAAAATATCAATCAGACACAAAGAGTAAAAGTACTTTTAAGATTATTAGATAATCAAGAAAACATTGAAATAGCTTGTAGTAAAGCTGGACTAAATGTAGAAGTAGCAAAAAAAATATTATCTTTAATCTAAGATCATAATAAATTAAATTAATGGCACTCACGGCATTGATTTAATTTAAATATATTTTAGACAATACTCCTTATCGCTTAACTGGATAAAGCAATCCCCTCCTAAGGGATAGCTCGTGGTTCGAGTCCACGTAGGGAGACCAAATCTATTTTAGAGATATACTTCTTAAGAAATTATTTTAACATTTCAAATTATTTAGTAGTAATTTTTTTATGGAATAAAAGATTAAATAGACTTTATTTACTTGTTGTAGATGTTTAAGAGTGGTGTCAAGAGGTCTACTGTGAATCTCTGCAAAGCCCCAAGATGTAGGCAAATTGACCATTTCAAAATCCTTATTTAAGTTTCCCAAAAGTTTCTCATCTATCTTTTAAGTAGTAAATTGTAAGCCAAAACAGCTTAATGGTAGTTTTTTTGGTAACTTTTTTTTTAAAAAAAAGGTAGAAAGCTTAAAAGCAACAATTTAGAGAAAAGTCACAAAATGCAATTTTAGGAAGCTTTTTATTCTACAGTTATTTTTGCATTGTGTGTTTTTCTTTTTAAAAACTCCTTAGCTTTGAGAGCATAGCTCAACTCTCTTTAAGAGAATAGCTTTCTATTCTCAGAGCTTTAGCTCCATTTTCTCAACGAGAAAATAGATGTAATTTCACCATGAAAATATTATCGTAGATAATTTTTTGTGGTGACATTAAACATCGTGCATAATAATTTGCCAAAATTGTTAAAACATTCTTATAATTAAATATCTAAAGGAGTGCATATGAGCAGCACATTTTTAGAAATCAAGAGTTATAAGTTGAGAAGGTCTTTTATGAGTAGGTTGCAGCACAATGATAGAAAAACAAATCTATCAAGCGGCAAGGCTAAAGGTCAAGAGTTTATCAATCATGTCAGTATCAATGATAGAAAATCTTTAAGTAAGAAGAGAGAGCAAAGAGAAGATGACAGAACAAGAACTATAATCTCAAATGAGATTAGTAAGTTAGAGTATAGAATGAAAAGAGCCAAGGGGCAAAAGTCAAAAGATAAAGCAAAAGCAAGAATTGAGAAGCTGATAGAAGAGAGAGACAATACAAGCAATCTTGTCAAAGAAGCTCACAAAGCTTATACAGAATTAACTTTCAGTATAACTTCTCTACCTTTATACAGGAGGGATAAAACTTATGCAAAAGAATTGAGCGAGCTTGTTAATCATTATGTTTCAAAAAACTTTCCTAGCATGAAAGTTGTCTTATCTGTTGCTCATCTTGACCAAGCAAGCCCTCATGTTCATGTTAATGGCTTCTTCAATGAGTATGATAGTTTAACTACTGACTTAAATAACAGTTTCGGTAAGCAACCTTTTGGCAAGCATTATTCATTAGTTCAAAAGGACTTTAATGATTATGTACAAAAATCAGGAATAGCTGACAAGTACAATATTAAAGTTGATAAAGTAGTTAAGGGCGGCAAGAAGACTTATATCAAAAGTCTTGCATCATATAAAGCTATGCAAAGAAGAGCAGATAAAAGAGCAAGTGATATAGTCAGTAAATATGTTGATAAAGTTTTGAAAAAAAATGATACATGGGCAGGTATTGATTATCAAAAAGCTATAAAAGATATCTCTTCAAAACTCCAAGAACAATATGCAAAGAATCTAGTTGTGAATTTGAGATCTGATGAAATTTATGAGATCATGGAAAATTCTCTTTCTCTTAAAAGTGAAGTTGAAACATTGTCAAATAATAAAGTAGCGTTAGATAAAACATTACAAAATAGTCTTTCAAGATTAGATAAACTTAGTGATTCTTATGTTGATTTAGAGAGTAAACATAAAACACTTAAAAGAAGCAAAGAAGAGCTTGAAACTGCACATAGTAAAGAGTTGAGAGAGTTAAAAGATAAAGTTAAGGAATTAGAAAACAAATTAAATCCACAAGTTGAGCAGGTTAAAAGCTCTTTTTCTAGGAGAAGATAGTTTTACTTTTTCTTTAAATTCAGCATTATATAAGTTTTTTTATGTAATATACAAAAATAATTATTTTCAACTTATAATTAGTATCCAAAGAAGTAGAAACTTTTGTGGTCATGCCAAGCCGCCACAAAAGTTTTTGCTGGGATAAGAGCTTGGCAGTTATTATCCCAAAGGATAATAATTTGAAAGCTCTCTCCCAGAATTCTTTTAAAACTTCACAAAATACACAAGACATAAATCTCACTTCTCATTCATATTTACCAGAATATCTCAAAGAAATAACTGACTCTCATCATCACTATGTTTTTCCACATACAAGAAGTTTGTATAAGTCACAGCTCAAAGAGTTTTTAGATTTAAAGATTCCTTTAGCCTCCCCTTGTTTTACTAATAACACTAATGTATCCCTACTTCAATTTTCCAGGGATGAGCATTCTGATTACTGTAAGAAGGCTTTTCATTCTTATTTTCATTATAAGAAAAAAGGTAGAGAAGCTTACTTTAATAATAGTAAAAGTATCAAATACTTCAAAAGCAAAAAATCAGGTAAAATAGGCTTTTATAAGGAAAATCTTCAGCAAGAATATAAAGATAAAGCTATAGAAGCAACTATGCTTTGGAATCAAATAGAGCAAGAAGCTAAACTTAGCGGCTTAATACCTGTTTTTTTTACTGCTACACTAAAAGGACACTTGCATCCTTTCCCAAAAGGTGGCAATATCTCTAAAGTTGGCTTTGACTATGAAAGAGACTTTAAAGCTGGTATTGCTGATCTTCAAAGTTTGCATAGGGATATAATGGTTCAATCAAATAGAACTTTGAGCTATAACATCAAATTTTTCAGAGCATTGGAATATCACAAAAGTTATGTAGGTCACAGTCATGCTGTCTATTTTGTTAAACCTCAGGATTCAGGTTCTTTTGAAGCAATACTAAAAAATAAAATCAGTCTAAACCAAAACATTGGTAAGCATGATATAAAAGTAATTGATGAATATGAAGAGAATTTTTCTATCCCATATCTTCTTAAATATATGAAAAAATCTGCTTTCAATATGACATTGGATGAGTTAGAAGTTTTTGATGGCTGGAGGAGAGCTTTAGGCATCAGAAATCTTTACTCACAAAGTAGATTAACTGTGCCCAAGTGGGTTATTAGAAAGACCAAGTACTATTTTGGAAAGACCACACTCAGTGGCAAGATTAATAAAGATTATTGGAAGCTTAGTCATAAGTCTTTATATGAGTGTATAAGAGCAAATGTAAGCATAAATAGTAAAGTTTATGATACTGAAAATAATTTGCTCAGAGAGTATAATGTTGATCCACTGGAGCAAGAAAAGTATAGAGTAGCGAGAACTAGAGAAGAGATTTGTCACTATGAAACTTTTAATAAAGAAGAGTTTTTAAAAAGAAAAACATACAAGACAAAGAGCTTGACTGTCAAAAAGATTTTAAAGAATAAGGAACTTCTTGTTTATGATAAGGGCTGGTATGAAATGTTAGAGATTGAGGTGGGGGCTTGCTCAAGAGTTGGGCATGGTGTACTTGCTAAGTTAATGAAACTTGAAGCAAAATCAAAACAATTAAAACTTATTACTTCTTCATTCAAAAAATGGTTTAATGAGAATGAAACATTGTTTTATATAGAAAATTTCTTGAAAGAAGAAGAGTTGATATTAAATACAAAACTCTGAAAAATCTACTTTATCCATGAGTTCTTTTAAGAGTTTATAATCTCTTCTCATTCTGATGTAGTGCTTGTCTGTTATGTCATTCTTTGTGCTATGTCCCATGAGTGACTTGTGATTTAGGTCATTAAAGTTGTCACTTAGAAAAGTGATTTGAGCAAAATTTTGTCTCAAACTTCTTATGTTGATTTCTCCTTTAATCCTTTCTCCCAAAACTTCTTTAAAGATTTTGTTAGTATTTGTTCCTACGCTTTCTTCTCTATATATCTGTGTAACATCTTTTAGCATGTCATAGAAGACAAAGTCCTCTTTGTCTTTGTTTTGTGTTTGCTCTTTTATTATGTCTGTAATGCCTATATGTAGGGGTATAATTCTCAGAGCATACTCTGTTTTGGTTCCTTTGGTATCTATGAAAGACTTTTCAAAGTCTATGTCTTTGACTCTTAAACTAAGCATCTCTCCTCTTCTCATGCCAGTGTGTAACATAGATTTTATAAAGTTGTAGTCTTCTCTTAAATTATGTTTTATAGTGTGTTGCAAGATTGCTTTTAGCTCTTCTGCTTCAAAAGCTCTCTCTTCTGTCCTTTTATCATTACTTAGCTTTTTCAATGCTTGAAATGGATTATTGTATATGAAAACTTGCTCAGCAAAGTAGTTAAATAGTGTTTTAGCTTTTACAATAACTTCATCAACTGTTCTAAGTGCTTGTCTTTCATATTTGTCTAAAAGTTTTTTCCCCGTAGCACTTTCTGTGAGTGTTCTCAAATTTTTACCCTCAAGTTCTTTGATACTTTTGTAGTTTCTTGGTAGTTGTAGTAAAAAGTTTCTAAAATTACTTGCTTCAAGTTTATCAATGTTTTTGACTAGTGTGTTTTCTCCAAAATACATGTTCAGGTAGTTGATAGCTTGTTTATACTTTATGAGTGTTTTATTGCTTGTCTTTGCAAGTTCTCTAAAGTTCAAGAAGTGTTCAGAGCATCTTTTTAAAGTGTTTTTGTCTCTTGTGGTTAGAGTTGTAGAACTGACATTATGAGTTTTGCTTAGTCTGTTAATCTTATTTGTTATAGTTGCTGTTATTTCTTTTATTAATTTTTCTTCTTCTTCATTCTCTGCAACTATAGTAACTGTATTCTTTGATTCAGCTGTTATAAAACCTTTTCTTATCTCCCACATTTTGAGCCTCTTCAATATTTTTTCTCTTAGAATGATACTCAATGTGAGATTATTTGTAAATAAAGACTTCTTAACAATGCAGTTTTTGTCAATTCTTATAACAAAGTAGTAAGTCTTCTCTCTTTTTAAGAGATGTTTTGTGTTATATATGCCAATTTTCTTTAAATGTTTCTCAGCTCTGCTAAGTTTCCCAAAAGTTTCTCTTATGTCTTGAAAGTCCCTATTTGTGGGGGTTCTAGGGGTGTGATTGGTGGTGTCAAGAGAGGGACTCGAACCCTCGACCTCCGGCTTATGAGATAGAGGCTCTAAAAATACAAATTGATACAAAATGTCTATTTTACGATAGTTGAAGTTGTTTGTTAAGTTTATATATAGTAATATTCGGAATATTATTACAGATGATTACAATATAAAGTATTACCAAAAGTATTACCCAGGGAATTAGATGGCTTTTCCAAAGTTGACAAAAACAAACTATAAAGGGATAAATACATATAAAGATGTGGTTAAAGGAACAGTATTTGTAGGCTCATTTAGAATAGCTGGAAAGCTATATAAAAAAATAGTAGGCTACACGAATGATAGATATAATACAAATGCTAAAATGGCCTTTATTAACAAAGAATCTCTTATTGAAAAACATAAAAATCAAGACTCTCAAAAGATAAAAAAGATATATACTTTTGAGCAGCTTTTTGATGAATACATAGAGTCTGTTAAGCAAGCTCAAACAGTTGCAACAATAGAAACTAAAGAATACTATTTTAAAAAGCATATAAAAAGTAAACTCGGCACTAGATATATAGCCGATATTATTCCAGGGGAAATTCAAAAAATCATAAATGAAATGTTGAAAAATGGCTATGCTCCTCAGACTGCAAAACACTTAAACAATATTGTAAAAGCAACATTAAACTATGCTATTAGAATGAAGTATATAGATTCAAATATAGCTGATAATGTAGAACTTCCAAAGTTTGATAATACAGTAGAATACACTCTTACGAATGATGAAGCTAAAAAGCTGTTTCATGTAATTTTAAATTTTAACGAATTGGTTTATAGAGGCATTTTTAGTTTTTTACTTCACGGACATAGAAAATCAGAAGTGTTGAATTTATCCTGGGAATATATAGATCTAAATAATAGAGTTTATGAAATACCTGCAAAGATCAATAAAGCAAAGAAAAACAAGAAACATCCAATTACTGATTTTTTGTTTTCAATACTGATAGAAGTTGATGATAAAAGTGGTTATGTTTTTAAATCTCCTGTGACTGGAACTAAATTTAATGATATTAGAAAAGCTTGGGCAAGAATAAAAAAAGAAGCAAAGATTAATAAACCGTTTCGTATCCATGATATAAGACATTTGATAGGGAATACAACTATAAATGAGCTTGGACTTAGTTCAAATGTTGCAGCAGCTATCTTAGGTCATTCAACAACTAAGATGGTGGAAGAAAGATACAGTGATGTTAGAATAGATACAATGTCTAAAGGCTTAGATTTAATATTTGAGCATCTTAAGAAGTGACTACACACTATACACATAATTTTATTTATTGTTAAGTAATTAGTGTGTATAATGTGTATATAAAAGGGGTAGCATGAATGCTAAAGAGATTTTAAAACTATTAGAACAAGCAGGGTTTTATAAAAAATCTCAAAATGGTTCTCATGTTAAAATGACAAACGGTACTAAAATTACTATTGTTCCAGACCATGGAAAAAAAGATGTAAAAATTGGTACGGTAAAAAGTATTGAAAAACATACTGGCGTCAAACTCTTAAAGTAAGGATTTATTATGAAATATATTGCATTCATATACGCGGATGAAGATGAAGACGGGTTTAATGCTATGATTCCAGATTTGGATGGCTGCTTTTCTTGTGGTGATACATTTGAAGAGGCTTGTGTTATGATTAAAGAAGCTGGAGAGCTTTACTGTGAAGATTTAAAAAAACTTCCTAAGGCTTCAACTTTGAAAGAACTTTTAGATAGGAATGATTTAGACATACCACAAAATGCTATTCCTCAACTGACAAATGTAAAAGTTGAAAAACTAAAACGAATTAATGTAATGATGCGTACTGATATTATTGATGTATTGCCTGAGAGACTTGTAGAATTTAATGGAAATAGAAGTGCGTATCTACAAAACTTAGTCATTCAAGACTTGCACTCACACAAAATAGCTACCTTTTAAAATTGCTTTACCTTCAATCTCTCTTGAGGGATAATCTACAAAGAACTAACTAAATAACTAAGATGCTAAAAGAAAGATATAGTGATGTTAGAATAGATAATATGTCTAAAGGTTTAGATTTGATATTTGAGCATTTGAAACAATAGATATTTGTATAAGTTTATATAACTATATATATTTTTATGTTATATTCCACTATAATGACGAACTTAATTGAAAAGAGTGTAAAAATGAATTTACCTGTAAAGTTAGGCAAAGTTTCAATAATTGATGTAATTACTGAGTTTAGATTTAGTAATAAAAAAAATATAGAAGATATTTTTATGGATATGTACAGTTCTCTAAAAGTGGAAGGGTACAGCTATAAAAAACTGCCAATTATGGAATTACCTTTAGCTATAAGGGAAGGCGATAAGAATTTAAAATATAATCCTTATTACCAATTAACAAAAGATGCTATGAATATAAATATAGGTCCAAGTGTTATTTCATTTAGTGTAAAAGGTTATTATTCGGGATGGGATGATTATAAATCATTAATTCTTGATAACATGAATAAATTTAATCATCTTCTACTTGATTGGGGATTAGAAAGATCTTCTATGAGATATATTAACTTTTTTGAAAATGATAAAATTTTTGATAATTTAAATATTAATATTAATATAGACGATAACTTGTGTGGAATGGTTGCTGCTTCAAGTACAAGTATTTATGCAAATGAATTTGTTTGCAAAGATAATATAACTCTAAAAATGCAAATAGCTGAGAATATTGAAATACAAAAAGAAGACTCAACTGAAAAAGAAATTGGATCGATGATTGATATAGATAGTTTTTCTTATGACATAAAAAAATCAGTAGATGATATAATTGAAGAGTTGCATAGTAAAGTAAAAATAGTATTTTTTAACTTACTTAAAGATGATTTTTTAAAATCATTAAAACCTAATTACGAAAAGGAATGATTGTGTTAGATGCATTATATGTTCCACCAAGTACAAGAACTGCACCATCTGAATATGTTTATTACACAGAAAATTTAGATGTTTTATATGCTCAGTATTTTAATGTGACATCAAAATATCTTGATATCAAAAGTTTTGATACTAAAATATCATTATCAACACAAATTTCTATGGAAATTTCGAAACTAAATTATAATATTGTAGATATTAAAAAAAGTGAATTTAAAGATGCAGGAAAGTCTTTTAAAGTTTACACAGTTGAGTTAGAAGAAAACATAGAAGACTACTCTGTTCTTCTTCAAGAAGAAAAAAAAATAAGAAGAGATTTGGGGCTATACGATAAAAATATAATTTTGGAAATAGTTTGAGTTTTATCACTGAACAATACTATAAAAAACTTTGTGACGCACAGCTTATTCAAATCAGAAATTCGACAAATATTAAACCACCAGCAGATATTGAAGTACTACAAAGAAATCTTGTAAGCAGGTTATATTACACAGCTTATTTACACTGTTCCAATGTAGTTAGCAATAGAGATACAACTACAGAATTTACACACAATAAAGTAATAAACATATTATCTAAAGAATATAAGTTAGAAATGACATATCTTAAAGGACTTCGAAGAAAAGCTGATTATGAAATGGATATTTTTCTTGAACCATTTAAAATAAAATCTGGCTCAGCTAAATTAGAGAGACTTAAAGCAGTAATTGAAGATATCTTAAATCAAGATGAAAGTTCTTTATCTAAATAATAAAAATTATTTAATATTATATAGACACAATTACATTTTAGGATTTTAAGAAAAAAAATATACACTATAAATGAAACTATTTATAAGAAGATATTGAACTAAAACAAGTCATACTATCCTATTCAAAATTAAAGGATAAAAATGAAAAAGATATTATTAGTTGGATTGTTTGTAATGGCGACTTCTGCAATAGCAGATAAGGAAATGGGTTGTGTTGAAACAAATTTAGGAGATTGTAATTTTTTTTATAGTTGCAAAAATAATGTAAGTATATCAATAAAAAAAGAAGTAACTGGTGGTAATACTAAAGGTCCTACTTGTGGCAAGATAGTTGAAAAAAATATTATAGTTGATAAAACTAAGTCTGTTATAACTATAGCTAATCCGCAAGGTTAATTAAAAAACCTGATATCTACATTTAACATAGTTTTCTTTAAATAGTT